>CAKZMA010001445.1 GCA_937127375.1 uncultured Coleofasciculus sp.
AAAGGAAGCGAAAAGTTAAAGGTTGATCCTTGTGTTGGCACACTGGTAACACTAATTTGTCCCCCGTGAGCATTAATAATTTGCCGACATAAATATAAGCCTAAACCAATTCCGGTTAAGTGTTGAGAGTGCAATCCCCGAACATAAAGCTTAAAAAGCCGATCGCACTGCTGTTTGCTCATCCCTATCCCGTCATCGGCGATCGCACAATGAAGCATATCCCTCTCAACCCTTACTGTCAGCGTAATCTTAACCCCCGGTAGATTGTGTTTAAGGGCATTCGTCAATAGATGATGAAACACACACCGCAGTTGAGTCGGATCAGCTTTAACCGGGGGTAAGGTTTGGGGAATAACCGTCGTTAATTGAGCGTGGTTACTGCTGAATAACGGCTGCAAATCAGTCAGGATTTGGCTGAGGAGTTCATTTAAGCATAAAGGTTGACAGTGGAGTTCTATTTTCCGCCCTTGGTTAAAATGGTCTTCAGATAAGGCATTGATCAACGTCAATTGGCGATCGCTATTTTCAATCAGCCGATCCAGAATTCGGCGTGGCAGGGCAACGGTTTCACCAGGGCTGTTTTGGGTTCCCTTCAACATCAGAATTAAGCCCATCATTGATGTTCGTAGATCATGGGATACCGCTTGTAAAAACACATCTTTGAGTTCGTAAAGCCGTTGCAATTCCTGCATTTTTTCCTCAAGTTGCAGGGTGCGTTCCGCCACTTGACTTTCCAGGTTACTATTAAGACCTTGGACTTGTTGGTACAGTTGAGCTTGTTGAATGGCAATGGTGACTTGAACCGCTAATCGTCTTAACCAATCCACCTCAAAGGATTGCCAATGACGGGAACAGTGGCATTGATGAACGGCCAAGAGTCCAAACAGTTGCTCATCCAGAATTAATGGAATTGCCAGGGTAGCTTTAATCTGATAGCACCGATAAAAGTCTTTGAGATAGGGCGTTACATTAACCCGCTCCGTATTATCCCGGATTAAAATTTGACGCTGAGCAAATAATTCTTGGGTTTCTTGTAATAGTTTCTCTGAAGGTTTCCATCCCAACAGAGATTTATAAGCAGAGGCGACAGATTCGGCAGCAATTTTACTGTGGTTATTTTCATCTAGATAACTGATATAGACACGATCTGCCTGTAATAATTGCCGCACTTCCACAACAGTGGTTTGCAAAATCTGGTCTAAATCTAAAGATTGACGAATCCGCAGGGCAATCTCCGCTAACAAGCGATCGCGTTCTAAGGTAGCCCGGAGTTGATGTTCTGCCTGTTGACGCTCTTGACTCGCGGCGGCTAGAACTAAGGCGGTTATTGTTACCACTGCCATAAACGTTTGTAGCAGTAGAATTGCCCCTAGGGTACTTCCCGTTTTCACCACAAAGGGTCCGATCCCCTGGAGAACACCGCCAATTGCCATTCCCGAAACGATTAAACTGGCAAGAACCGCACCCCACACCCGAAATCGCAGCGCCGCCCAAACGACAAAGGGAAAGGGTAAATATTCCAGGGGATAGTCGGAAAGATCAAAGGTAGTTCGAGACTGGAAAACTAGCCAACTAAATACCCCCAGTAGACTCCAGCACAGGACGGCTTCTAAAATCTGTTGGGGTGGATAATCTGGCGGAAAAATTCGCTGAGGAGATTCCTGAACAATTAATAGCAGTAAGGGAGTAAATACTAAGATTCCCATACTGTCTCCTAACCAAAGGGTTCCCCAATTCAGTCCAAATTGATGCCATGGAATAAAATTTACCCAGCAATTCACTAGCGTACTAATCGTGGCATTAATTGAGGGGGCAATGATCGCGCCGAAGATAATTAGAGCATAAGCATCCTTAAGCCGTTCTAACGTCGGGTTAAAATCCAGGCGACGTAATCCCATCGCACCGACGACAGCTTGTAACGTACAGCCGATTACCGAACCCAGAGACACCAAAAATGAGGCTCCCAGAGACAGATTGAGCCAAAATGCACCAATCGCCACACCAACCCACAGCCGTTTTCCCTGCAAAAAAAGGGCAGCCAGAGCAATCCCCGCACCAACCCACACCGGAGACGCCTCAGCGCCCAATCCTAGCCAAGACAATGTAAAATGAGCGCTACCCTTATAAGCGATCGCGACTAGAGCAACTGTGATCAGGTATCGCCAGAAACGCTGCTGACTCCCAGGAAATATGGACAAAATTAAATCTTCACCGTGACTAATATTCAAGATTCCATAGCTAAGAGCGATCGGCTTCCATCAATAGGATGCCCAAGCTTATCAAAACTTAACTTCCCCTAGGTGGGTGAGTGTTGAGTTTTGACCCTTCACGACCTTCGAGGGAACCTGGTTTGTAGGGGCGGGTTTGACTACTAACCTATGTTGCCACCCAGATGTGACTAAACCCGCCCTGATGAATGACAAATGACGAATGACAAATGACGAATGACTATTCCTGTCTCACACTCTCCGGAACCCCCACCGGGGAAATACCCGCGATCGCTCTCAGGTTTTGAGAGCGAATTAATTCGGTAAAATTTAAACTCAGTCGTCCTTCTATCTCAGCCACGGATTCAATCGCCGCTAATAAATGCTGTGCCGCTTCTGTTTCGGTATAGCCACGCCGCAGGGCAACTTTGATCGCATCGGTATCCGCATCTAAGTGAGTTTGACAACTGCGACTGCTGCGCCAAATTTGACTCCCTGCGATCGCACTCAATCCCGTCGCCACGACGACACCCACCGCATCGCCTTGCACAAGTTCTACCATTCCCCCTAACAATCCGGCAATGACGACGCCTTGATATAAATCTGGCTTAAACCATTTGATCGTAATCAACCAACTTACGGTGCTTAGGAGCAGCATATCCCGTTGCGGTCTGGGTAAGCGACGCCACAGATCAAAGTTAATATAGATTGGACGATCTCTCAACCAAGGCATCGGGAAAGGAGTTTCAATCACCGCCGTCTGTTGCGGTTTACTGATAATTTTGGTCAGCATTCGCCCAGAGGCGGGCATTAGATCACGCAAGCGGCGAATTTCTGGCTCTGGATTCATCAGCCGAGGGACTCAAACTTAGAGGATTTATTAGGATAAAGTTAAAACACTTATTTTCCCAACTATCTCATGCCTGCCTTAAAATGCAAAACGCCTGGGCAGGGAAACCCCTAAGATAGGCATAGGAGATTGTCAAGATTAAACTCTTTCCTTAAGCTACAACCCAGCGATAGACTATGGACGCTTTTACCCCATTTCCGCCGCAATGGACAAAATCAGCTACTCATGCATTAGAGTTCTGCTGTCCCACCTGTCATGCTTCTTCGATGGAAGCCCAACGGGTTTGGATTAATCGACAATCGCCAGTCCTGACTGAAGATTATCGAAAAAAGTGGCAAGAGTTCTATCAATGCCAGTGTGGTAAAGTGTGGTGGGCTTGGAGTAGCGATCGCCCTCCCTCGGAATTGACGAACCGCGATCGACCCCCAGATTTGTAATGTCGAATACCATAAACAGCAAGTCACCCATGGCAGTAGTTGGGCTAGCATTCCAGTTTATTTATGCGCGTTTCCACTCTCATCGCCCTAACCCTAAGTACAGCCAGTTTTTGGGGAATGCCAATTGCCCCGATTCATGCTGTGCAGCAAGCTGATGGTACCGTTTCCTTTGAAAAATCACCACGCTTGATTAATGTGTTCACCACATTTGATCATGTGGGAGTATGGGGAGCTAAATATTATTTCACCCTAGAACTTCCAGAGAATGCGGGTGAACCCTTACAGAAGGTGACGATTAGTCAACGGGAAGGAAGCGAAACTATCCGTTTTCGACTTGATGATACTTTAGCATTTACCGGAACCGCTCGAAATAAAGGCGAACAATTGCCGTTACAATCGGTGACCAGAGATGATGCAACCAAAACGGTTGCTGTTAGTTTTGCCGAACCGATTTCTCCAGGAACCACATTTACCATTGGTCTTCAGCCACAGCATAATCCCTATTGGGGTGGAGTTTATTTATTTGGTGTAACCGCTTTTCCGGCAGGAGAAAAACCCTATGGATTATATCTTGGTGTGGGACGGTTGCACTTCTATCGACGAACCTCTTGTCGATGGGGATTTTGCTAGATAGGAAGGTGTTGGGGAAGCTGGGGAAGCTGGGGGAGATGGGGAAGATGGGGAAGATGGGGAAGATGAGGGAGATG
>CAKZMA010001446.1 GCA_937127375.1 uncultured Coleofasciculus sp.
TTCGCGATCGCCTGATTAATCTGTGCGCGATCGCTCTTGTCTCGTCCAAACGCCGCCCCATGACCATAGACTGAGTTTACCACAATCAGTTGGGCATGAGGAACCAATGCAGCTTCTGCGGTGACATCAGCGACAGCAAAATAGGCATCCGTGCGAATGGGTAGAAAGAGAACCTCTGCTTTGATACTCTTCAACGCCTTCTTTAAAGATCCATCCATACCGGGCGTCAAACTAACATCATGATTTGCCCAAGTCTGAAAATGACATAATAGGTCATTCGCATCTTTTTCATGATAGCGGGTGCGCCATTTCGCCAAAAATTCATCCAGCGAATTTGCCTGAGTATCAGGATACCTTTGATACACCTCTGATGAATAAAACTCTGGCGAAAAAGCCCAAGGTGCCCAAGCTTCAGACATACGTGACAGCCCAAGCAAAGGAGGTTCTGTATAATTTCCCTCCTGAAACGCTGGATCAGAACGAATACAGGTGGCTAAACTATTAAGAAATAGACGAACATGCCAAGTAGCGCGACAACTTCCGGCAATAACCACAGCATTTTCTACCCTATCCGGATAACTCACCGCCCATTGAATTGCCTGTTGTCCTCCCATACTTGCACCAACAACAGCACGAATCCTATTAACGCCAAGATGATTCAGAAGTGCAGCTTGTAAATTCACATTATCCCGAATCGTTACCGCCGGAAAATTAGCACCATTAAACGGTGGCGACGTATTACTTGGAGAACTACTGCGCCCATTCCCCAACAACTCCGTATGAATAATCCAATCTTTTTTTGGATCTAACGCCAACTTAGCACCCCGCAGATAAGCCACATCATAATAACTTTGAGAAAAAGCCGCACAAGTGACAATTGGCGATTGTGACGAAGGTGTACCACTAATTCGATAAGCTAAATTAACCTGAGGTAATACAACACCAGATTCCAGTTCAAACCTATCCAGTGTAAACGTATTAAATTTAGGTGCTGGAAAAATACCCATTAGTTGTCATTTATTGTAGAACCGATAACAAGGAATAGCAAATTGAACGGTACATGAGCTTACTTATATATATATTACGATAAACTTTTCCATCAAATACACCCAATTCCTCTGCGCCCCTCTGCGTTAACCTCTGCGTCCCTCTGCGTTGAAAAAACATGTAATAAGATTACCAGTATCTGGAACCTTTACCTAAAAAATCAGTCAACTTTACTCATAATCATCTTATTATGGCAGGCATATTTCCATGTTAAATTATCGTTGCCAATCAAAACTAGCCGTTCTGATGGCACTAGGCATAACCACAACAGCCTCACTTCCCATCCTCATCGCCGCACCAGCGACAGCAAAACCCCAACCTTATCGTATCGGGCAACTGTTTCCCTCACAACCCACACCAGTCACCCCTCGTTCTACACAGGTAAGCGTACCATCGGGAACAATTATTACCGTTAAATCTGAGGAAGCAGAAAAAATAGTCGTTACCCCCGATGAAACCGCACCCATCACCCTAACAATTACCCAACCGATTCGTTCCTCAGCCGGAACCATTTTAATTCCCGCCGGGAGTCAAATTGAGGGAGAATTACGTCCCGTAGAAGGTGGTACTCAATTTATCGCTAAACAGCTAATCCTGAAAACCAGTAATCGAGAATTACCGATTGAAGCAACATCCGTCATCATTACAGAAACAGAAACAATCGATAACGGAACTGATGTAAGTAGTATTCTCAAAAATGCCGCCATTGGTGCAGCCGCCGCCGGGGTTTTGTCAGAAATCTTTGGCGATATTGATTTAATTGAAGTTTTAGTCGGTGCTGGATTAGGCGCATTAAGCGGATTACTTTTAGGTGGAGGTGAA
>CAKZMA010001447.1 GCA_937127375.1 uncultured Coleofasciculus sp.
GTTCCCTGTTCCCTCTTGGACTAACTGATGTCCTAACGTCTCCTCGTAGTGCTATATTAATGAACTATTCCCATTTGTTTAGGATATCCTTGACCAAAACTTCTTTTAAGCAAACCTGAGCCACGACAACAATAGGAAGCGCCAAAAACAAACCAAAGATGCCGAAAAATATAGCAAAAGCCATCTGAGATAATAACGTAACCGCTGGCAGCAAAGACACCTGTTTTTGCATAACCAGCGGGGTTAAAATATTACTTTCAATTTGCTGAATTACTATATACAAAATCACCACAGCTACAGCTTTCCAAGGCGTATCAAGTAAAGCCAATGCCACGGGCGGAATTACACTTAAAGTCGGACCCAAATTGGGGATAAACGTGAATATACCCGCTAACAAACCATTCGCTAGGGGCAATTGTATCTGCAAAATCCATAACCCAACCCCACTCAATATAGCAATTACTGTCATGTTAAAGAGGATACCAACTGCCCAGCCTCCCAGAGTATCTTCACATTCATCGAGAATCTCCTGAATTCGGTGACGATAAAAGGCAGGAAATAGGAGGATAAAACCTTGGCGGTAGGGTTCAGGATTGGCGAGTAACATAATGGTTACAACCACAACTAACAACATGTTCAAGACTAGACCCATTGAACTGTAGAATATATCAAAAAAGTTGCCAAAGAGTTTTGTTGCCCATGAGCGCAGATTTTGGGTAAAGACCTTCAAACCGCCAATATCCTCTAAAAGTCCATCGGGAACCAAATTTCTCACCCAGTTTGCCCATTCAGGAATTTGTTGTAATCCAATTGGAACTAAATCAATTAATTGCTGAACTTGATTAACAAAGGGGGGAACAACCAGGACAAAAAAACCACTCAGTAATCCTAGACAAAACGCCACAGATATAATAATAGCGAAAGCGCGTTTGAGCCGAAAGCGCAGCAGAAATCGCACCAGGCGGTTAAGTGTAGTGGCAAAAACTACGGCAGCAAAACCGAGCAAAATAACCGTTTTAATTTTCCACAAAATGTAAACTGAGAGGATAAATAAGAATAATCCCAGTAATGAACCTATACGCACAAACTTGCCTCCACTCAAGGATTAGGTTAACCTTACATTTTGCACGTTTATCAGTAAGCCCCGACACCCGCTAATTTCCACCAACCTACTTAATCGTAGGCAAAGAATCGCTATGTGCTTCTTCTACGCAGAAGGAGAGATACTTGGCTCTGGGAGTGGTGATAGCACCCCGATGTTGGTGGTAGAAATGTCAGTATTGCTCAAACTCTAACTTTCCATAGACGCTAAACTTGCCTAGGTATGCTTTGCTAAGGTATAACCGTTTATCAATAATAATGCTTTATGACATCTACTTCACTAACAGAACCAGCAATTGCTACCTTGGTACTGACAAACGCTGTAGAAAAAACAGGTGAACCCATCGAAGGACAGTTGCTTGAACAACGGCACCAATTATGGCATCTACTTCAAGATAGATTTCCCACAACGGCAAATGAGATAGAACTAACTGAGCAACAGCCATTAAATGGCAATCAAGCGGCTCGCCTTGCCAAACATATAGAAGAAGTCGCCAAAACCGACTCAGAGGTTGCTAAAAGCGTCCAAGCGATAGCGGATACGGTACAGTATGAACCCAAGAGCCTCGATAAATTCACGAAGATAGCTCAAGACATTAAGATGGGAGTACAGGATCAGATTGCGAATAAAACTAACTTAGATTTATCTTAGTTCCACAAGAAGTTTCCTCATCAGTTATCAGTTATCAGTTGTCAGTTATCAGTTGTCAGTTATCAGTTATCACCGACTTAGCACGAATGGCACACTCAATAAGCATTAGGAAATCACCGAAACCTTTGATATACCGTAGTGGCGTGGCACACCTTATTTGATGGATTAGAATTGTAGGGGCGCAAGGCTTGCGCCCGGTTTAACGATAAATCTATTCCACAATTTTAGCTGTGTCAAGCCGCCATCGTGGGTTTCGACTTCGCTCAACCCACCAACCTTAAGTCAGTACCATTCGACTTAGCACTGCTTATTGATAACTGTTCACTGAGCACTGTTTACTGACTTTACACTTGATGTTATACAGTCACCTGAGTTTTGCGATTCTCTGTAGAGGCTTTTAACTTCTCCTCCCGTGCCAAAAACTCCGCCAACTGTCCCTCAATTTGATCCCGGACAATATGACGATATTCCATAAAATGCTCGTTGTGAGCGCAAACAATTAAATAATGCTCCCAAACCGCTGGATTTCGCCGAATCATACTAAATAAATGATGCCAAAATTTCCAGCGTGTTTTCCGTTTCAGCCCCTGTCGCCAACACACAATTGCCACTGCCTTTAAATCTACCCAACTCGGCAATTTAAACGGGGGTTTACACTTGGGTTCTCCGAGTTTCAGGAAATACCGATACACCCGATCTAAATATTGCTCCGGCTCATATAATTGCCAAAACGCCTCGACATATTCCCGGGCAATTTCTTCTAAAGGGCGAGTGGGGATAAAATTCATTAACGTAGTCTGGTTAATATTGCCATCTTTGCCCCGGAGTCGTCCCTCCTTATCTAACCGATGCCACAATGCTGTATTCGGCAACGCTTGCAACATGGCAAAGGTTGTAGTCGGAATTCCTGTCTGTTCAGCAAACCGGACAATCCGCGAACCCGCACCAGATTTTTCCCCATCAAAACCGACAATAAAACCAGCAATCACCCGCAATCCTGTCTCAGTAATAATATCCACTGATTCAGCCAAGGAACTGCGGGTATTTTGGAATTTTTTGGTCAACTGTAAACTATCCTCATCCGGTGTTTCAATTCCCAGAAACACGGCATCAAAATAGCACTCGACCATTAATTGCATCAGTTCGGTGTCTTGCGCCAAGTCAACAGAGGCTTCAGTATTAAATCGGAAAGGATACTGGTGTGCTTCTTGCCAAACTTTTAATTCTTTCAACAATAACTTAACATTCCGCTTATTGCCAATAAAATTATCATCGACCATAAACACACCCCGTCGCCATCCCAGTTCATAGAGATAGTCTAATTCTGCCA
Source organism: uncultured Coleofasciculus sp. (assembly GCA_937127375.1). Taxonomy (GTDB): domain Bacteria; phylum Cyanobacteriota; class Cyanobacteriia; order Cyanobacteriales; family Coleofasciculaceae; genus Coleofasciculus. The sequence goes on from CAKZMA010001447.1 coordinate 3,084, forward strand.
ATAACTGGGCGGGTGTTTTCGTCCGGGGTTTGCGTCCATAGAGGACAATAATATCGCAAAATTCACATTGAAACGGACAACCGCGCGAGAATTGCACCGACATTGAATCATAAGCGTCCAATTCCAATAAATCAAACCGAGGAATTGGCGTGCTTGTCACATCCGGTTTTTCCCCATTGGAACGGAATATGCCTGTCTCATCTCCCCGTTGAATCGCCTCGACAAACAGGGGTAACGTAATTTCGCCTTCGTCTAAAATCAGATAATCAGTCCCCGCCTCCTGCACCCCATCGGGAACAGAGGTGGGGAAAGGACCCCCACAAGCCACCCGTTTCCCTCGCCGTTTGGCTTCCCGGATTTGTGCCAGTAAATCCCCTTTTTGGACAATCATCGCTGAAAGAATCACAATATCCGCCCATTCCCATTCCGCTTCGGTGACGGCTCGGATATTGCGATCCACCAATTTAAATTCCCACGTCTGTGGTAAAATAGCCGCAACAGTGACCAACCCTAAAGGAGGCAGTAAAACTTTGCGATCGACTAATTCTAAGATTTTTTCATAAGACCAGAATGTCTTGGGAAAGAGGGGATAGACGAGCAATGCTTTCATATTAGAACTAAATCACCTAAAATTTGGCATCGGATAATAGTACAGGTTTTAACACAAAAATCCGGTTAGAGTAACAAATCCAACCTCATGAATTTCGAGTGAGTGCTTTTACCCCCTAAAGCAAACTTGCCAGGTGATAACTTATCGTTTCTCAAATTCTACAAAATTTTCACTCAAATCCTCTCAAATCCTCTGCGCCCCTCTGCGTAACCCTCTGCGTTCCTCTGCGTTGAAAAAATAAAATCTTCACTCCATCATGCCAACATCCGACCTAAAAATAGTCTCCCTACTCCCTAGCGCTACCGAGATTGTCGCCGCTTTAGGCTTAACCGATGCAATTGTCGGGCGATCGCACGAATGCGACTATCCTCCCGACATCCAAAACCGCCCCATTTGTACCGAAGCGCGACTAAATGCCGAAAAACCCAGCGCCCAAATTGACCGGGATGTGCGTCGCTTAGTCAAGGACGCCCTGAGCATCTACCAAATTAAAACCGATATCCTGGAACAATTACAACCCACCCATATTGTTACTCAAGATCAATGTGATGTCTGTGCAGTCAATTTTCCAGAAGTCGAGAAAGCGGTTGCTGAACTCACCCAGAGTCAGCCAAAAGTAATTTCCTTGCAGCCGAATCAATTAAGCGAGGTGTGGACAGATATTGAACAAGTAGCGGCTACATTAGACGTAGACTCCCAACCCTTGCTGAATCAACTCCAATCTCGTGTGAACACCATTCAGCAAATGACACAGAACCTCTCCCTCGCCAATCAACCCACAGTCGCCGCGATCGAATGGACTGATCCGTTAATGGCGAGTGGTAACTGGATTCCCGAATTAGTCGATATGGCTGGGGGTCATCATTTATTTGCCGCTTTGGGTAAGCATTCGCCGTACTTGGAATGGGATGCACTACTGAAAACTGACCCTCAGGTGATGATTATTATGCCCTGTGGTTTTGATTTAGAGCGAACCCGTCAGGAAACCCAGCAGTTAACTCAGCGTCCAGAATGGTCAGAGTTACAGGCGGTACGGAATAAGAGAGTCTATATTACCGATGGCAATGCTTATTTTAATCGTCCCGGACCCCGATTAGTGGATTCCTTAGAAATTTTGGCAGAAATCCTGCATCCAGAATCATTTAATTTTGGGTATCGCGGAAAGGCTTGGGAAATTTTTTAGGGTTGAGTGTTGACCCTTCGCTTCCTTCAAGGGAACCTGATTTGTCGGGGCGGGTTTAGGGACTTCGCGCCAGCTATTGATGATAACGTTGGTTCAAAACCCGCCCTCATCTTCCAGACGTAGCATGCTACGTCTCTACATGGCTCCCCCTGCTCTCCCTCTGCCATCTGCCATCAAAAACCGGACATGATATCACCAGGTTGTCCCCGGATACCCCGATCACTGCATCTGCGTTCCTACCAGCAACAAGCGATAACCAACTGGTTTAGCAATCAGGGACGCGGTACGCTGAAGATGGCGACAGGGAGTGGCAAGACAATTACCGCCCTCGCGATCGCAACCCAACTCTATCACCAAATCGGCTTACAAGTCTTACTGGTTGTTTGTCCCTATCGTCATCTAGTTACCCAATGGGCGCGAGAATGTCAGACGTTTAATTTAGAACCGATTCTGGCATTTGAAAGTGTACGCCATTGGCAAAATCAACTATCTACTGCCCTTTATAACTTACAATCAGGCAATCAATCTTTTCTGACAATTATCACCACCAACGCCACATTGATCACAGAAGGGTTACAATCTCAACTCAAATACCTTCCCCCCAAAACCTTAATTGTTGGTGATGAAGCCCATAACCTAGGGTCTCGACGCTTAGAAGAGAGTTTACCGCGCAACATTGGCTTACGTCTTGCCCTATCCGCGACACCAGAACGCTATTTTGATGAGGAAGGAACCCACGGCTTATTCAACTATTTTGGCTCAGTTTTGCAACCTGAACTGACTTTAGCGGATGCGATTCACCAAGGGGCATTAGTTCACTATCTCTACTATCCAATATTAGTGGAATTAACTGAAACTGAATCAATCGCTTATGCCAAATTCACGAAACGCATTGGCTGGGCGCTAATGAATAATGAAGGGATCGATATCCAGAATAATGATACTGTAACTGCCTTATTAATGCAACGCGCTCGTTTAATTGGATCAGCGGCTAACAAGTTAACCGCATTGCAACAGTTAATGGCAGAACGATTAGAGACCTATCACACGTTATTTTATTGTGGAGATGGTTCAGTTGAAGGCAGTGTAAGTCAGGAAACCACTCGTCAATTAGCAGCCGTAACCCGGTTATTAGGAAGTGAACTTGGATATCGGATTAACACCTATACAGCAGACACGCCTTTAGCCGAACGAGAGGAATTACGTCATCAATTTGAAACCGGGAAATTACAAGGATTGGTGGCGATTCGCTGTCTTGATGAAGGGGTAGATATTCCAGCGATTCAAACGGCTGTTATTCTTGCTAGTAGTGGAAATCCCCGCCAGTTTATTCAACGGCGGGGGCGAATTTTGCGCCCGCATCCTGATAAGGAACGGGCAACTTTATTTGATATGATTGTTCTCCCTCCAGATTTAGGACGTGAAACGTTAGAGGTGGAACGGAATTTGCTCAAAAAAGAGTTGAAACGGTTTTTAGAGTTTGCTGATTTAGCCGATAATGCAGGGGAAGCCCGACTAAAATTGCTGCAACTTCAGAAACGGTATGGATTGCTGGACATTTGAC
>CAKZMA010001448.1 GCA_937127375.1 uncultured Coleofasciculus sp.
GGTGACAAGCAGCTCAAAAGCTCGGCAGAAAAAGCATTTCACCCCTCTTCCCCTCAAAAAGATGGCAGCTTATTGACAGGTTTATTGATAATGAAAAGTGGAATGAGAATGATAATCACCTGCTTTCCTGAGTATCTTGGTTGTTTTTTGACGACAAACATATTTTTTTTGTTTTCAACCAATAAGCTAGTTCGACGCTACGAAATTCTCGATCTCCGATAACAACAACTTCATAACGGGAAAGCAATTTTAAGACCGGACGAATAACTGCAATTTGTTCGGATTTATTACTGCTGCGTCTAAAAATTGCCAATATACGGGAAAGGCTCGTTTCTTCCAAATCGCCGCAACCATCAACAGGTTATTGCTGTCCCATTGCGTTCTATCCACAGCTAGAATAACACGAGAAGAATAGGGGATTTGAGTTCTTAATTGGACTTTGGACAAACTCAAAAGATTTGCGTATTATTTACGCAAATAACAAAAGAGACAACAGCTCCTATTTTTCGTTGAGATGCGTCGATGGCTTACAGGGTAAGGATTTGAGGTATGTGTTTTGAGCAATTTTGGGGAGGAAATGCTATACTTTTTAGAGATGCGTCGATTCGGCGGCTGAAACCCTTACTGGGTAAGGGCTGCTAGACGAACTCCCTACCGATTGGGTTAAACAGGAGGGAAAAAATGACAACGTTACCAATGAATGTGGGCAATAAGATAACAATTAACGAGCCTAATAATAATGCTACCTTCCCCATAACAGATACGATTATGTTTAGGGGAACTGCCAATGATGAGATTGTTCGCATTGAATTATGGGCAGAAAATCGATGGCACTTTCGCAGTAGTAATGTTACGGATGGTAAATGGTCAGTATCCTATCGTTTTACCCAACCAGGTCAACGTCAGATTAACGTCCGAGGGTTTGATACGGCTAATAATCAAGTTGCTAGTGAGATGCTTTCTCTAACGATTCAACCTTCGCCACTACGCTGTGATCCCAGAACTAAGCTATTTGAAATTGCAGGACACAGTGCTTGGAGACTTTCGGGATCAACCGCATTTTTCTACAAATCGAGCATGAGTATTGATGCTGACGGTGCGCCCAATGCTTATCATCCTAATGATACAGGAATTGATTTCTTAGGGAATGCAGGAAGACCTGGGAATTGGTGGGCATTAGTAACGGATAATGGTCGACATGATGGCAACCCAGTCATTCAAGGCTCCGATGATCCCTTTCCAGGTTACTATATTTCCACAACTGCATTAGTGGATGGAAAGTTCCCCGAAAAAGATCCCCGCAGATATGTTGATGCGACCCGAATTCCCTACATTGTCTTACCCAATAACTCTCTAATTTGGAATACAGGGGTTAAGAAAGGGGATTTTGCTGTTGTCTATTATAAAAAAACGCAACAACTGTCCTTTGCTATTTTTGCTGATGTTGGACCCAAAAATGAACTAGGGGAAGGGTCAGTTAAACTTGCTCAAAATTTAGGACATGATCCCTTTGTCAATGGTAGGGTTCGTCGCGGAATTTCTGAGGATGTTTTTTATCTCGTTTTTCCTGGATCTGGAAATGGTAAGCCCAGAACAATAGGAGAAATTGAGACTTTAACTCAAGCACTTTTTGACCAGTGGGGGGGAAGACAACGTTTAGAGATATGTTTTCAAACAATTTGACAGAAAACGGGCGAATCATTTTCTTGTAGGGCAAAACGGGGTTTGGAAAGAATACTAAATTCATAGGAGAAATAAACAATGATCAATGCCAAAATTATTGCTGTTGTTGATACAAAAATTAAATTATCAACAATGGACAGCACAGCACTTCCTGAAACTGATTTTTTCGATTTGAAAAAAGGGAAAATACTTGAAATTAATTGGTACAAACCAGCAGATAATAACCACTGGGAATTTGAGCTAGATGTTCCTGTCAATGGACTATCTAATTGGTTTGCTTACGATCCTCATATTCGCATTGAAGATCCTGATGTAGCAGATGGTCAAAAAATCTTAGATGCAGTAAAAAAAGTCAATGCAGAACAGCGTTATTATCAAAAACGAGATATTACGGGTGATGGCATTCCAGAAACCTTTTGTAATTGGTTTGCTGGGGATGTCTTAGATCAACTTGATGTTCCTGTGCCTCGATATGGATCTAGTGCAGGTAATTACGTCAAACCTCATCCTATCTACGGAAATAATACTCCCAATAAGCCGAAAAGTGCCACTGATTTATTCAATGAATTTAGTCGAGGTGGTGATGATGGTAAATGGAAAACTGTTAGTAAGGCTGTTGCTATTTCCAGTGCTAAAAATGGTAAGCCAACTGTAGCTTGTTGTCCTCGACCAACTAGACGTGGACAAGGACATATTGCCATCGTATTACCCAAAGGTTCTTTGAGTGATATGCGTATTGCCCAAGCAGGTTCAAAAAATCGTAATGATATGCGTTTTGAGGAAGGATTTGGTAGTAAGGCTAGTAGTGCTAAATTTTTCGTTTATGGGTAAGTAATATGATAAAAAATCTATTTTTGCGTACTTTTTCTATAACGGTGTCATAAAGTAAGAAGACTAATCTAAGTCTGAATTCTCAGACTAAAAATCAACAGTTTTTTCACCTTAATTATATTTATTGGACTTTGGACAAAAAAAACTACATTTGCGTAAAGTTTACGCAAATGTAGTTTAAACTTGATTAAGAGAAATTAATTTGACTATGACCGAAAAGTCTGAAGGGGTGAAATATCAATATGAGCATGGTTGTCATGACCTGGAATATGTAGACAAAGTCCTTCTGAAATAAGTGCAAGATCATTGAAAAAGATTCTTTTGATCTTGTATTTACTTTGCGCCCGAATTGCTGTTAGCATTGCCCTCATAGCATCTTGGTCATAGTCACTACTGCTAATCGTAGTTCCTGCTTCTCCATCTGTGCGAGGGACACGAATATCGCAAGACAGACCAGTTTGATGGGTTCGGTGCGGGGGGGCAACTCCCCCACCTCGCTTACTTAAGTTATTGGTTTGAATTACGGCGGCACCGGGATGGGTTGCCAGATAATCGCTGAGATAGATCTGAGCAGCAGCTTGAATGGTTTCTATCATCCAATTAGTTCCATAGTCATGATTGTCGTCTTGTCTTTCATCATGGTTGATGAACCCTTCTGCTGCTGATCCTTTAGGCATTTCCGTCCATTGAGGTGCATTTTTAGCTTGGAGGAATTTATGGGTTGGACCATCCACATCTACACGACCATCCCCAGTAATAATAACTGCACCCTGGATAATGGATTGAAAAAGCCTGATGATAGAAATTGTTTCAAGATTTACAACTGAATCACGGTTTACTGGAAAACCTAAGTCTGCCAACTTGGTTTTGACAGTAAGCACATCCTCAGATCTATTTTTTCCAGCATCTCCTACACTACCGCTCAGGGATAAAATAACTGAAGTAATCTTTACCGGGATCAAGAATCTATTCGCGACAAATCCTTCTAAATCAGTTCCCCCAACATTAGTCTTTACTTTCCACCAAAACTCATCTGCAGCGACTTCTATTTTTTCCACAATCTGCCCCTTAGAGAGAATTGAAATAATATTGTCTGGAGAAATGACTGGGGCTGATCTAAAATTGAGACCAGTTGCATTTACTTTGTATTGATTAGCCATCGTTACCTCACAAAAGATAATTCTATTAAAACGTTAAGCCCTATATAGTTAGGTCAACGACCCAGCTCAGTTCAGCGGAGAGTGCCTGGATTTCCTATCCTTGGAAAATTTTAGCCAAACAGTTTCTGCTCATCTCTTGGGCGATAATTGTTCTTCATGATGGCAAAGACTCTACGGTCGTCTCGAAGGAATCCCTCAGAATTCAACAAGAAGGTCTTTGTCCCAACCGTCACTCCGCGATCACCGCTTGTCGAATTCGTTACGTTACCTCCAAGAGTCACGACTGACCTGTCACGAACCGCAATAACCAAATCTGTATGGCTGGAGAATCGATCTCTGGACTCGGCATCCTCGTAAGTTGTCTCAGTCACTCGCCACTGACAGACAATATCTCCAACCTGTGGTTTTGCCTCGGTGATTCGGTATCCCCAAAAATCACGATCAGCCTGCGTAATCCTGTTCTGAATCGACTCGTGGATATACGTGGAGTGCCTTATATCGAACTTGGTGCGCCTATATTCGGCATTTTCAAGGATAAAAGAGATAAAGGCTGCTGACCAATACCAGTCAGTATCCTTTCCAGTAATGTTCGGATATCCTCTCACTTTCCACATCTGATTGATGTAACTGCTATACGGTTCTTTGGTTTCGATTCCATTCCCCTTGGCGAAACGATGCCATTCATCTACTCCTTCCTGTACCGCACGCTCGATCTGTGGGGCTTCCGGATCACGTAGATACCGGGCCGATAGATAACCTCTGACCCACTCACCATCGACATTGACTGTCGCCCGCAGGTAACCATTTGGCATCAAATCGCCGGTGACAAATGCGAAGTCCCCGTAGTCGAGCGTATCGATGATGTTATCATCTGTACCGCCAACGGGCTCAGATCGGAAATTCAACCCCTCGGCAGCAATATACTGCTTGATACCTGTTCTGGAGTCTCCAGAATTGCTGTCGTCAGGGTGGCTATCGATTTCCGAATCATCATTGGTTGATCCACCGGAGGCAGAGTTGGGAAACTTCGATTTGAAGTCGGCATCTTTGATGATCGTCATCATCTCGTTAGACATGGCTTTGTCGTCGGCAAGATTCCACCAATTGATACCGATGATCTCGTCATATGAGTCGAACCCCTGCACGAATTCTTCAAGCTTCTGTTCAGCTCTTGATCTGGTCCATCTTTCGGCCTCTCCCCAATAGGCTTGCCCAGTGAGTATCAATGGCTTAGCGACATAATCTCGCCAGACTTTCAGGCAGACTTTGGCATAAGCTGCTGCGTTATTCTTCGGAAGCCGGGAAAGCACAGGATCGTTTTGCGGCAGCATGTAAGACTTGGGGTACCAAAACCAATAGACCTGCGGTGCAAAGGCGTCAACGATATTATCGATACCCTGCATCAATTCCGGTTTGTGCGTCTTGATGTACCCGAAAGAAGAAACGACTAGTTTCCTTTCGCCTAAATGGGATTTTACCGCCTTAGCGAATACCGTTGCGTCATCAATGTTCCAATCGGCACCTGCCACACCCGGTTCGATGTCGGCGATATACGCATAAGGTCGATAGGTCTCGATTGCAGTCTTGGCATTGGCAATGTCCCTGCGCACATTATTACCGTCGTTCCAACCCCAGACACCGACTTGAACGCTATTGTCTTTTAACGCTTGGGCAATCTGGCGATTTTCATGGGTACGCCAAGGACCGTTCTTGTTATGGACACGCAGCCAAGCGTAGGACATACCCATCTCCTTGATCTTTTCGACGACACCTTGTGCCGAACCGAAGGTCTGGAGTGCGTAGTCAGGTCGATAAATAAATGTGCCATGACTGTGCATATGTTTTTCCTCTTAGTAGGTGGCTTGGAAAGTAACCATGAATCTGTTGACTTATTCAGCAAACCCTAATTAGATTTAACGTAAGTCATCCGAGTGTTTAAAGAATGTTTATTATCATCGCAGCTGAAAAACACGTAGCTTTAGCTCGTGGATGAAAGCGAGGTAGCGCTTTTAAGCGCCTTCTGTTTTCTTGCGATACGTTCAATTACATCACCCAGGCTGTTTGCACCTAATATTTTTTGCTGCTCAGAGAGCCAATTGATAGCAGTTTCCGTCAATGTCATAGGAAAGCGTCGCTTAGACGCATTTACCTTGCACTAACAGCATTACCTTATTATACAGGACTTACGCAACTGTCACATAGGAACGCTTGCCAAAAGATCTGTTGTCTCTTTTATTATTTGCGTAAGTAATACGCAAATATGTTGATTTTGTCCAAAGTCCAATTAGTTACTTTACTTTCCTCTATCCCTCACTTCCTCTCCACCTCGAACACCAACTGACACTTCGGAAAAACTACCTCAAACTCCGTATACTCTCCCACCTGAGACGTCACCCCAATCGCCCCCTGATGCTTCTCCACTAACTCATACACAATATACAACCCCAACCCCGAACCCTTCCCCATCGGCTTCGTCGTCACCAACGGTTCAAACAACCGCTTCTGCACCGATTCACTTATCCCTATCCCATTGTCCCAAACCCGCCAAATCACCGACTCATTTTCCTCAACACCTCGACTTCGCTCGGTGTTAACCCACTCAATCCGAATCTGGGGGATGTAATTGGAAGATGAGGGAGGTAGGGGAGATGGGGAAGATAGGGAAGCATCAGACTCCTCCAACCCCTCCCGCTTACACCGCACCGCATACACAGCATTATCCAGTAAATTTGTCAACACCCGTAACACCAACAACGGCACCTT
>CAKZMA010001449.1 GCA_937127375.1 uncultured Coleofasciculus sp.
TTACTTCGTCGCGACAACAGCGATATTCCACGCCAACCGTTTGATCAAAGGAATCTTTTTTAGACTCTGATCAATTGTCTCCAGCCGCCGATACGTCGGACTCAATTGTTCATGTTCGATAATAATCTTTTTCCAGTAACGTTCCTGATTGGGATCAACCTTTTCAATTAAATAGAAGCGCAAGAAAATCCAAAGGCTTGCCAGCCAAAAGGTATCATAGCTTACTTGCGAAAAAAGAGACTTGACCACTTTGATAATAGTAATATCCAACGGCATTTCATCATCAGTACGCACTTCAGTCGCCATACGCCGATAAACATTAATCACAGGATTATGCTTTAGCGGGTCCCAAAAACAGGCTTTTCCTCCCGGTTTAAGGACACGGTGCATTTCCTGTAGTGCGATTTTAGGATCGGGAATATGGTGCAATAAATTGGAGGCATAAACAATATCAAACGTATTGTCGGCAAAATCCAGCGCCATAGCATTCGCTGTATGTCCCTGAATATTAACGCCGTTAGCCGCTGCTAATTTTAGCGCCACGTCTACCATTCCGGGTGAATAGTCAGCGGCGACACAATTCGCTCCTTTTTGGGCAAAATAAACGCTATTTTCACCTGCACCACAGCCTAAATCTAAGAGACGTTTACCGCGAATATCGCCCAGTTGTTGCAGAATAAATCGGTTTTCTGGGGCGGTACAGGCTTCAAAATAATCAGCCACGCGAATGCCATCGACATCAATGGCGGCTGCCCAGGTATCATGAAACTGGCGTTCTTTGTTGAGAGTTTCGTCAATCATCTTGTCGGTAAGGGTTAGGAAGAGACGGTTAGCGAGTTAATGGCAATTGTACAAGAATTTGCACTATTTATTATAAACTATGGGAGAGCCAGATTCACTTGCTTATCCTACAGTAATTAAAGGTGAAAAATAAACCCTGCCTTCATCTTAGTTTACTTAAGATAACATCTTCAGGAGAAGCAAAATAGAGCCTTGTGTTTTCAAACTCAATCACCCGTCGGCGCTCAAACTTTAGGCGATCAAATTACTCTATTCCGGTTATCAGCAAATCAGCACGGCTAATGCTCTCCATATCGGTAATTTGTAGGGTTTTCATCCGACCCAATTTCACAACACTGGGGACAGAAAAACTACACTCGCTGAGGGCGTGTCGGAGTAAGTGGAACGTCAGTTTATCTGTTTCTACACTGGTGTCTTCAGCCTGGGGACGGTATTCTGATACAAGAGAGAATGGAGACATGGCTGGAATCATCGCGATCGCGAGTGCAAGATCTGAGTTTCTATAATCTTATCGACGCAGTTTTCGTCTCAATTCCCGCAGCATCCGACTGGTTCCTTGTTCAATGGCGTGTTGCACTAATGGGGGAATCAGTTCGGTAATCGACATATCAGGAAAGATGGCTGTTTCTGAGGAAAGACTATAGTCCCCATTGCGGAAAATATATATCCTAAGCTGATGATGGCGATAAATCCAAACTTCTGGAACTTGTAACGCGGCGTAGGCGTCAAGGGTGGTTTTTGAGGTAACATCACACTCGATAGCCAGATCTGGGGGTGGGTAAATGTCCAAATCCATAGATGTGCAACCTTGGACACGGTTGGCGTTCTGGATATAGAGACAGGTATCGGGTTCAACACCAGCAATAACTGGACGTTTGAAGGTTGTTGAACCAAAGTCTTCCCAATCCCGCTCTTGGCTATCTAAAATCGTTTTAACAATATCGGCAATGATGCGATGGGGACGCTCATGAATGGCTAACGGGGACATGATTGAGAGAATGCCTTGGTAGTAGGCGATGCGGGTGTTACGGTGTTCGCCTAACTCTACCAGAATTTGTTCAAAGTCTTGCCAAGATACGTCAGAAATCTGAATGGTGCTACCTGGAGTTAGTTCAATGGCGCGAAGGGGAATAGTGACACTCAAGCTATTTTGCTCCAATTCATGCAACTAAATTAGATCCCCGACTTCTTCAAGGATACTGCTGGTCATTAACTGAGGGGTCTGACCCCTCCCCTTTCCCCCTCCCCGA
>CAKZMA010001450.1 GCA_937127375.1 uncultured Coleofasciculus sp.
GTGGCTAAACCCGCCCCTACAATTGTGGCTAAACCCGCCCCTACAATTGTGGCTAAACCCGCCCCTACAATTGACTTATGAATTCACAAGGAATTGTTACCGTAAACGTTGTGCCAACTCCCGGTTCACTGGTCACGCTAATATTGCCACCCTGTACGATAACACAAGTTTGGGCAACCGTTAACCCTAATCCTGAACCCGGAATACTATCAACATTTTTCCCCCGATAAAAGGCTTCAAATATATGATGAATATCATCAGCAAGAATGCCAATACCCTGATCGCAAACTTGAAAATTAACCTCAGTTATTGTACAATTTAGCCGTAAATCAATAGTGCTACATGGCGGAGAATATTTAATCGCATTCATGATTAAATTGATCAAAATAGAACGCAATAGGTTTTTATCTAAATCGGCACAGATACAGTCTGCCTGACTAACCAAATTTAGAGCATACGGATTGTCATGATTACGTGGTATCTCCGCTAAAATCCCTTGACAAAACTGTTCAAGATTCACCCGCGTCGGCTGGAACTCCAATTGTCCAGTTTCCGCCCGATTGATTGTGAGAATGTTATCTAGCATTTGCCGCAGGCGTTGAGTCGCGTCTTCAATCCGTTGCAGATTTCTGAGTTTTTTATCAGGAGAAAATTTATTCGGGCAAAGTTGTAGGAGTTGAACGGAGGCTAAAATCGTACTCAAGGGGGTGCGAAATTCATGGGACACCGATGAAAAAAAGCGTAGCTGGAGTTGACTCAGTTCTTGCTGATGTTCGAGTTGGCGACGCATTTTTTCGGCTTGCTGGCGTTCAGTGATATCAATGCCAATACCAATCAGATACTTGACTGCACTGTTGTCATCGAACAGAACTGTATTGTACCAGGAAATTAGACGCCGAGTGCCATCGCGGGCGATCCAGTAATTTTCATGCTCGTTGGGAAAGTGACAGGCTTGGAGTTCTTTAATAATGATTTTTACACATTCAATGTCTTCTGGAATTAAAAACAAATCCCAAATATACTTTCCCTTGACTTCCTCAAAGGAATAGCCAGTTAGTCGTTCACAGGTTTGATTAAATCGAATAATTCGTCCCTGTTTATCCAGAACGGTAATTAAGGCATTAGCGGTATCGAGAATTACGGAAACAAAATTCTGTTCTTGCAACTCAGCTTGTTGGCGATCGCGAATCTCTGGAGACAAGAATCTGCTGTTGTCATTATCTTGTTCCAGTTGCCTAAGTCGTACCCAGAAGCGATGGTAGATGCCAATTAGTAGCAGTATGCTGAAACCGTTAGTGATGGTGATTAACAACAGAGGATGTGCTAGATCCGCCTGAGAAGCGAATCCCATTAATCGCCATACATAAACAGCAATCGGACTACTGAGAATCAGTAATGCTAAACCCAAACCAGCAAGCAGATTTTTGGGTTGGATAGAATGTGTCATTTGTTACTTGTCATTTATCGTTTATTATTTGTCATACTCGCTCCCGAAAAGAAGCGAGCTACGTCATTCGTCCGATTACTTAACTGTGATCACTGGATCGATGCTCTAGAGGATGAGTAGAGCCAATGTTAAGGTTGGTAAAGTGAGAATTAAGATATAGCGCATCTGCTATATCTACTTGAGTTGGCTTACCGATTTATTCAATCAATTGGCTATGAAGATCTTGTTGGTGGAAGACGATATCGCGCTTGCAGAAGCCCTCACAGAGGCGCTTATTGATCAAAATTATGATGTTGATGTTGTCAATGATGGGGAAGCAGGCTGGCGACAAATTATAAGCCTCTATTATGACTTAATTTTACTAGATGTCATGCTCCCTAAGCTAGATGGTATCAGTTTGTGTCGGCGTCTGCGTTCTAGCGACTATCATGGATCGATCCTGATGCTCACAGCCCTTGACACTAGCACGGATAAGGTGAACAGTTTAGATGCAGGCGCTGATGACTATGTAGTCAAACCCGTTGATTTGCCAGAACTCTTAGCTCGCATTCGAGCGCTGTTGCGACGGGGAGGATGTTCAGTACCGCCAGTGCTAGAGTGGGAGCGATTACAGCTTGATCCAAGTTGTCATGAAGTAATCTATAATCAACAGCCTGTACATTTAACCCCGAAGGAGTATTCCTGCCTAGAGTTGTTTTTGCGAAATAGTCAGCGTATCATCAACCGTGAGTTCATCATTGAGCATTTGTGGTCTGCCGAAGCCACCCCCTTTGAAGATACCGTTAAAGCTCACATTAAGAGCTTGCGTCACAAACTCAAAGCCGTGGGAGCGCCCGATGATTTGATTGAGACGGTTCACAGCGTTGGTTATCGGTTGAAACCCTTTTCTTAATCTTTTCTTTAGAAAAACACTAAGTTCTCTTGAGTGTCATTCCCCAATTTTTTTACGTTTAACCTGTAAAGTCAGTAATGTTCATCGAGCAATGACCCACAGGGATATTTCCCTTTTTGACTCGATGCCCTTGAAATTCAGTGTTTCCGTGGACGACAGATCCATTCTGATCTCAGCAGGTAAGCCATCAAGTTGAGGAAATGAACAATGTCTAAATCACTGTCTAAAGCGGTTGTAGACTTGGGACTGCAATTAGTGAATGAAGAAATTGACAATGCCCTGGCAGTTTATGGTGATGAACCCTACAACGAACTATTTGCCCAGCCCGATGTACGTCAACGACTGGTTGACTACGTGATGGCGGCTATTCCTGAAACCTATACTCAGGTAAACACAACGTCGAACGGTTCTGTGCCAACGAAAATCCCTTACCATTCTTTAGAACTGCGTTTGCGGGTTGAAACGTATGCTCATTGGGGAATAGAGTATATTCTACACACTCAATCGGACTGGCATCCTCCCGCGTCCCTGGCTAACGCTCAATTCTATACCTTGCCTTGGAACTATACCCATCTTTTTGCCCCAGCTTTTTCATAAGATAAGCTGGATCAAGTCCTGTTAATTGCCCATAATAGCAATGCTGTAACAGTAAGGGTTTTAGGCTTTTTTATTATGGGTGATTTGCCGGACATCATAATGAAACCGCGCTGCGCTAGTCTTCTTAAGTCAGTCAAACTTGGGGATAAAGCGTTTTGTTAATCCTTTATCCTGCTTCTGAGTAAGACTTGTGACCAACTGATAACGTTATTGAGGTTATTGATGATGACTCAACTATTATATTCTCGGCTCAATGACAGTAGTAATCTCATGCTTTGTTACTATATCAATGGAACGGGAAAAACCTTAATTGCTCGGATTACTAATATTCCAAATTGGAGATTTGAACGAATTATCTTTCCCCAAGAACGTTTATTCTTTGAAGCCCCTCCCCAAGCTCAACTAGAACTTTATGGCAATGGAGAAACCGCAATGGGTGTAATCGATAGTATTCCCTGTCGTTACCTAAAAGTCCGGGAAGAGATGAGTCAAGTTCAAGAAACCCTATGGCATAAAATTGCTTAATTCCCAGAACATGCCCACTCTATAACTAGATCCCCCTAAACTATCCTAAATCTAGAGCATCTTAACTTATTTAGCACGATTAGTCGAAAAGGTTTCCACTAAAAACGTCTCCGTAAATCGCACTCGGTTCAATTTGGCGAATAGGATTAGGGGAATCATAAACCATTAATAGCGCATCCGATTCTCCTAAGCAGGGAAACAAGGCTAAACCTTCGGCGCGATCGCATCCGGGAATAAAGGGTAAGTCAAACAGGCGTTCTAACTCTCCGGAGGCTTGCGCCGTTATACTATCGGCTGAACGGTCTAAAATAGATTTGAGGCGGAATACCCGGATAGCACCTTCTAAATCCATTGTTGGTCCAGCCAGAATCAGCAAATCGTCTCCTCGCCAACAGAGTTCCCGCACTCCTAAACCATTGAGATCGATAAAGTGCTTGAGATAGCGTTTCCCGTTGTCCCCAATGTCTTGTAGGGTTAAGATGCCGGGTGCAGATTCAGCCACCTTAATTTCGATGATAACTGCCCAACCCCGAAGGACAGGACCCCGACAGCCCAAAAACACGCGATCGCCTCGCACCGCCAATCCTTCGATATCTAAGCCATTATCCTTACTGGGTAAGGGATGGGTGACAAAGGGACCTAAGTGAATATCCTCGATTAAGGCATCTATGAGACTATTACTCGCGTCTGTCTTTTGTAAGCAGGCGGCGGTCAATTTTTCCTCCGGATTATCGGGGAGAGAAGACACCTTTAATAATTCGCCATTCACCACGGGAATACGAGCAAGTAAATATCGATTCACATCGGTTTTAATTTTGGCAAGGCGTTGGAGATCTTTTTCTACGTTTTTCCCCTTGGGTTTGCCACGTTTCGTGCTGTGAGATCCAGTGATCCAAAGATAATTATCAGCATAATCAATTCCTTCAATATCGATTTCATCATCTTGATTAAACAATTCGATGAAATCGGCTAGACAATAGGATTGATGATTGCCAAAAACACAAGGTTCGATCAGCGATAGACGTTCAACATTGATCCCTTCATCAGCACCCAGCCACAAACTACCATCCGGTGTAAATGTAGCGGCTGATAGTTCATTAATTAGGTCTTCGTCTGACGAATTAAACTGTAAAAGGACGCGGCTGAGTAAAAAGGGATTGGACATAATTAAGGGTTAGGGATTGGGGACTGTAGAAACCTTGCCAGCAACATCTCTACAGGCTACATTTTACTACATCGGAGA
>CAKZMA010001451.1 GCA_937127375.1 uncultured Coleofasciculus sp.
GCACGTCGGTGCGCCCCTACGGAAGACCACTGATTTTCAACACGTCACTCAGGGTGGGACAGTACGTCGGTAAACCGAATGTATCGGGATTCACTGGGTTTTGATAACTAAAATGGCGATAATTGAGGCAAAATCGATCCCACGCCGCCATCTGAATCCGAAATAAGATAATTAATAGATTGGCTAGTCCAATCGATAAGGGGACGCGAACATAAATTTTTTTCCCTAAATAAGCACAGACTTCTTCTACCGCCTGGTTAACAGTGAGGCGCGGATTTCCTAAGACTAAACGATTTGTCGATAATATTTCACCCGTTTTAGTGGTCAACTCCTGACTCGGAGGATGATCAACCAGATAACATATTACTTGAGCAATATCCTGGGCGTGCATAAAGTGGAAACTTCCATCGGCTTTGAACCAACGAATCAAGTCCATCCATTTGACTACATCCTTAATCCCTGATGAAATATGGGAGTAAGGTTTGCGCTCATCTCCCCCCAATACCAACGTGGGAAACACTGTAGTAATTTTAGGCGCGATCGCGAGTTTTGAGATTTGCTGTAAACAGTCGTATTTAGAACGGATATAGTCGGTTCCCAGTTGACCGGCTTGTTTGAGTAATTGGTTCTGCTGATTGAGAATGCTAGCAGTGGAAAAATAAATAACTTGTTGACAACGTTGAGTGTCCAGCAAGTCCAGCAATCGCAGGGTTTTGACCACATTAATATCAAAAACTTCCTGGACTCCTCCCCAAGCCGTTGCAGCCAAAATTGCTACATCTACAGTTTTAAGCAAATCGCTAAATTGATCAATCTGCCGTAAATCAGCTTGACAAATCGTAATACCCGGACGAGCATGGTAGTCAAATCCTAATTTATCGGGATTTCTAACCAACAAATACAACTCGTGATCTGTTTGTTGAATTAAGGTTTCGGCGACATATTGACCGATGCAACCACTAGCACCGGTCATAAAGATTCGCTTGGGAGTCATTTGATTTGAGATTTCTTGATAATCCGATCCTAACTCAACTGATATTACATTATGTAAATATTAGGCTTGTAGTAAGGGCATTGGTCCCTAGATTCCGTTGAGTCACATCTGGGTGATGGACGAAACGACAATAGTGAAATCCTACCTCTACCTTTGGAAAGGGCGGGTTTTGAATAAACGTTATCATCAATAGCGACACGAAAACCCATAAACCCGCCCCTACAGACGCGCAATGTCCAACAGATGTAGGGGTTATCGCATTCGTGTCCCGATGTCTCGGTTTTCGGTCAACATACCAACACGAATGCTTCGCCCAATCCCCTGTTCCCCAATCTCTTACGCATGAACAGTCAACAATTGATCAACCTGTTTGGCGGTTTCAAAGAAGAACCTGACATTATCTTCTGGAGTTCCCGGTAATACACCATGACCCAAATTAAAGATATGACCTCGGTTCCCAGCTTTACGAATTGTATCCAAAATGCGATCGCGGATAAAATCCTGTGACCCAAATAACACCCCTGGGTCCATATTCCCCTGAACGTTCATTTTATAGCCTAACCGCTGTCGCGCTTCTGCCATATCCATCGTCCAGTCTACGCTGATAATATCCACACCAGATTTACCCATACGCTCTAAGATACCCGCACTCCCACTGATGTATAAAATCAGAGGCGTATCAGGATGCGTGGCTTTTACTTGCTCAACCACGCGCTGCTGATAGGGTAAGGCAAAGGTATCGTAGTCTTGAGGACTTAGTTGACCCGCCCAGGAATCGAACAGTTGCACGACTTGGGCACCATTATCAATTTGATAGCGTACATAAACCGCGATCGCATCAGCTATTTTCCCCAAAAACTCATGCAGCATGGCGGGTTGGGAAAATGCCATCCCTTTAATAATCGAGTAATTCTTGGAACTTTTCCCCTCAATCGCATAAGCGGCTAACGTCCAAGGCGCACCGACAAAGCCTAAGACAGCGGCTTCGTTCCCGACTTCTTGGCGCAGCGCTTGTAATATCTCCCCGACAAATGTTAATTTTTCTAACTCCAAGGGATGAAGCCCGTCAATTTGTGCTTGGGAGCGAATCGGCGGATCAATAATCGGACCTTTGCTTTCAACAATATCAAAAGGAATGCCGACTCCGGGTAGAGGCGTGAGGATATCAGAAAATAGAATCACCCCATCGGGACGAAACGCCTTCCAGGGTTGGAGAGAAATTTCAATAGCAATTTCGGGAATTTCGGAGCGTTCCCGGAAACTGGGATACTTATCGCGTAAATCCCGATAGGCTTTCATATATCGACCCGCCTGTCGCATCATCCACACAGGCGGACGTTCTAATTTTTCACCACGAGCGGCTCGTAATAAATAAGGAACCTGGGTTAACCCAGCCATACTAGACCTACCCTATACAAAGTTTTCAGCGCTCTGTTAGCTTACCATTGCGGGCTGACAATTATTTATGAAGTTTTCCAACATAATGTTCCCTGATCCCCATCCAGTTCAACCTCGCCTCCCACAGGCAAAGCGGCGTTGACCCCATCGTGACCAAAGGGCAACTCGGATACAATCGGGATATCGAGATCAATTAAGCGATCGCGTAATACCTCTTCAACTGTCCAACTTGGCACATTCTGGGGGGGATGGCAGCGGCTAAACCGTCCCAAGGCAATACCTTTAACCTTTTGTAACATGCCACTCATCCGCCACTGGGTCAACAGGCGGTCAATTCGATAAGGCGCTTCCGTCACATCCTCTAACGCCAGAATTGCCCCATCTAGCGGGGGTAGAATCGGCGTACCCAGTACATGAGTTGCCACCGTCAGATTCCCTGGCAAAAGCCACCCATTAACCTTACCCCCGCCCCAACCCTTCCCGGTTAAAGGTGACAGAGGGCGTCCTTCTACACAGTCAAATAAGCGATTCAGCGACCATTCCGGTTCACTAGCTAACGTGGTTAAGACTGGAGCATGAACACTGCCAATTCCCACTCCAGCTAGACTCCACAGGAGACAGGTAATATCGGAAAAACCAATTAGCCATTTGGGACTATGGGATTTTGGCTCAAGACTCCTTTGATCAATTTGATTGACCTGTGCACCGCTGCGCCCCTGTTCCCCAAG
The DNA here is from genome assembly GCA_937127375.1 of uncultured Coleofasciculus sp. Classification (GTDB taxonomy): domain Bacteria; phylum Cyanobacteriota; class Cyanobacteriia; order Cyanobacteriales; family Coleofasciculaceae; genus Coleofasciculus. Next base: position 3,121 of record CAKZMA010001451.1, read on the forward strand.
CAGGGCGGGTTTAGTCAAGTTATCGGTTTCTGGTGTAGCGTTATCGGTCAAACCCGCCCCTACAACCTGGGGTGGTATCGGAGACATCCACGTCCAGTCTTCCAGAAGACGGGCGCTACCATAGCCGCCTCGGATACAAAGAATCCCCCGACAGTCTGGGTCATACCAAGCGGCGGTTAACTGTTGACGTCGTTGGTCATCTGTACCCGCCAGGTAACCCTCTCTAGCATCCCAATTGGTTGGTAATTCAACCCGATAACCTCGACGACGCCAAATGTCCACTCCCTGATAGAAGGCATCAACCTCTCGTAACGCCCCACTCGGAGCAATTACCCGGAGCAAATTGCCTGGTTGTAAGGGACTAGGTTGATTGATGTTCAGCAAATTGACCTCACCTGATTGTTGTGGTGTAGGACACCTTATTCGATGGATTTCCGGCTTTTGTAAAGGAACCTTAGCCCTAGATTCCGTTGGGTTGAGCGAAGGCGAAACCCAACCTACAATCTATCCCACTGTAGTGGCGTGGCACACCTTATTTGGTTGATTAGAATTGTAGGGGCACCATCCTTGCGCCCAGTTTAAACGTCAAATCTTATTCCACAATTTTAGCTGTGTCAGTCCAGTAGGGGCGCACCAACGTGCATTAGTGTCAACTTAAGCCATAACCCTTGCCCATTCTAATTTTTAGCCACCGGAGAAGGGCGGGTTTAGTTAAGTTATCAGTTTTTGCCATAAGTTATCTGTAAAACCCGCCCCTACATACCCTTCCCTAGTTCCCTTGGTTCCCCATCTCCCCCATCTCCCCCATCT
>CAKZMA010001452.1 GCA_937127375.1 uncultured Coleofasciculus sp.
CATGAAAAAACCCGGTTAAAACCGGGCCACACTACCATTTGATGGAAAACCTACTCAGTCATCAAGCTATGTTGACAAATTTTTGAATACCAAATTGAGTACTACTTTGTAGGTTCCGAGTCGCAGGTGAGTGGGCAAGCTGCAAAAATTGACTTATGAAGAATATTCTGCTCACCATGTAACCAGCTTAACCAACGGACTTCCTTCGGATTGACGCCCTTAAAGGTTAATACAGCGGCTCCGAATAAAATTCCCAAAACATTCGCGCCAATCAAACCAACGGCGACGAGCAAAACGGCACTAATCGGCAAAAGTGATTGTAAGGAAATCGCCATAATTGCTCCAAGCGCCACCATTAAGACAATCAGCGGAAACCCTGCCACTAAGAGACTTACGGTTAGGGTAAATGTCCAAATTAAGAAGCCTTTGACCTTTTCGTTGAATGAATACGTCTTTGTAAAGTTTTCACGGGTTGTCATTTCCATGGACGTTCCTCCTATCGGGGGTAAAAAATGGTCTTTATGTAACAAACCTTTAATCAATTTCTGTAATGTAAGAAATTACGAAGGTAAAACCCAGTATAGTTAACTTCTCCGGAGAAATGAGCTTTTTTTAAAAAAAATTTACAATCCAGCGAGACCCTTTATGGATCGCTAAGAGGATTAGACCAACAATTAAGGTTAAGCCTCAATTCTAGTTTGTCTCTTCCTATCGATAGATATTACTGCACTGCGTAATCTCTAAATCCTTAAACCGTATGCCTTTGACGCCTTCATCTTTTGACGATGACCCATCCTCTAGATAAACGGTGTTAACATTTCTTATACTTTTATGCCATGCTTCTCATAAATTCTCGGTAACTTCAAAATAAGTATCTGGATATACAATTCTATTCACTTTACTAAGAAATGTTAATGAGCGTCCAGTTCGCCCCTGTCCAACTAAGCAAGATCCCCGACAACTCCTACGAAGTCGGGGATCTGTATACCTGCCTAGATTGGTCAATCCATTAAGACAGAACCATCCGTAATTCACCAACGGTGCGCTTGATGTCCAACATCAACAGTCCTTGCTTCGCCGTTTTAGTCGCCAGAACTAGAAACACGGTATCTTCACCACAACTGGTGAGGATACTCAAACCTTTATCACCTTCGACATAAATACGGTCAATGGTACCGCGAACTAATTCTTTGCCAATCCGTTCCCCTAACGAAAGCATCGCCGCCGACATTGCAGAAACCCGTTCGTCATCCATACCACTGGGTAATGTCGTCGCCAGAGGTAAACCATCTGGGGTGACAATTGCAGCACCTTCCACATCAGAGGCGGCAGCAGCAAACTCTTTGATGATCATTCCCAGTTTTTCGGCATTAATAGCCATTGTGATACTCCTTGTTCAATTTCAAATAGTCTTTGTAGCGATAGATACTGAACGAAAACTCGAACCCTTTTAATGATTGACTACAGGAAGATCCGCGTACTCTAATAGATCAAAATTGCCACCCCGTAAGACGGATTCAGATTGAGTTCCCCGTAGGCGCTTACCTAAAAATGCTTCGAGAAATCCTTGAATTGCCCCCATGGTGAATGTACATTGCCGGGATGAGCCTTGAGATTCGCCGGCTGAACAAACAGTTTCGTGAGTATAAACTTTGTAGATATCACCCTCTTGGGTAACTTTGTCAATGACGCACAAACGAGTTCCCTCTTTGCCCAAGGCTTCCTGCATTTTTACCGTCACATCTTCCAGGGACATGGAGGAACCCTTGTCCACTAAATCCAGATCTTCGGCTAGCTTTTTACCCCGTTGGCGACCCGCAGAAATCATCGCGATCGCGGCGGCTTTTTCGCCCAGTGCTTCTTCAACTCCGACAACGATTGCCTTCAAGCAAACAATGCTGCTAAAGTCTCCAAGTTCTTGACGTATTTCATTCTGTGCAATTGCCATAATATTTTCCTCATTTGATGCTAAAAATTCTGACATTGATAGTTTGTTTAGCTGTATAAAAATAATATTTCTATACAGCTAATTTTTAGGGTTAGTTTTAGGTAATAATCCCTACTTCTGTTTTAGCAATTAATTAGGAAAATGTCTGTAGTTTTCTATGATGTTTTTATGAAGCATATATAAAGTCTATGGCTGAGTATATTTTTAAGAAAAAAATAAATTAATTGGCGCAATCAATGCCTGCACCAATGCAATATTGTCAAGCGATAATTTTTACGACAAAAAATAAATTAAATTGAGTAATCGTTCGTTTTATTTCTAATTTCAACAGTCCCGGCTTAGCTGTTTTACTGGCTAAAACCAGAAAAACAGCATCTTTCCCGCAACTGGTTAAAATACTTAAGCCATGGTTACCTTCCACAGAAATGCGAGCAATAGTTCCCCGAGCCAGTTCTTTACCAATCCGCTCACCCAGAGATAACATCGCTGCTGATATTGCCGATACCCGTTCATCATCCATATCAACTGGCAAACTAGCAGCTATGGATAAACCATCGGGAGTCATCATTGCTGCACCTTGCACATCAGGAGTATTGCTTACAAAGGTTTGTAAAATACGCCCTAATTTGTAAGGATTAATTGCCATAGCCGTCGTTTTGCTTAAATTGATTCAATAATCTCCTTTGTGCAAACGTCATGTAGAGACGTTCTCAGAGAACGCCTTTACTCAAATCATGACGATGTTCAGCTTTTTTGCGTATTTATTTTATTGACGCTATTCTGTACTCGTACAATCCAATTGCAAAAACCAGATTATTTTTGGACAGCGCCTAAAATCTTGTACTCGAAAACGTCGTGAGTTCCTTCCCGTAATGTTGATTCAGTCTGAGTTCCCCGTAAACGCTTACCTAAAAAGGCTTCAAGAAACCCTTGAATTGCCCCCATCGTAAATGTGCATTGCCGAGACGAGCCTTGAGGTTCACCTGCTGAACAAACAGTTTCGTGAGTATAGACTTTATATCCTTCGTCTTCCTGGGTGATCTTGTCAACCACGCACAAACGAGTCCCCTCTTTCCCTAGAGCATATTGGACTTTTTGGGTCACATCTGCTAAAGAAACTTCTTTGCCCTTGTCCACTAAGTCAAGCTTTTCAGCTAACATTCTGCCCCGTTGACGACCCGCAGAAATGAGCGCAATTGCTGTAGCTTTATCGCCTAAAGCTTCTTCAACACCAGTAATAATGGCTTTGAGGCAAATAATACTGCTAAAGTCTCCAAGTTCTTGGCGTAGTTCATTCTGTGCAATTGCCATATCCATCTCCTTAGTTGTATTCATTTGACTGTAATCAGTTAACTTTCTATTTACTATTTCTCCATTAAAAGCATCATTCAGATATTTCTCTATAAAAGTATTTTTAAGTTTTATTAAAGGCAAATCAAATACTTTTATGATAATATTGTAAGTCTAGAAAATGGCTTGCAAGTTCATTTAAATAACTTTATTTATTAAAACATTTAGTGCAGTTACAACCGAATTTTTTAGTCGAGGATTAACCTTCAAAATAGCTGGACAATCTTTAGCATTTAAAATGCCTAAATGTTTGACTATTTCTTCTGTCGGTATAGCCCCCGAACAATCAGTATGAGTTAAACCAATAACCATCGGTACTTGAACGCGATCGTTCATAAAAGCTAAAATATCTTTAGCGTAGGAAAAACTATCTGCTTGATTAGCCTTCACCAGTAGAATATAAGCATCAGCCCCTTTAATTAAAATATCCCACATAAAATCAAAGCGGGTTTGACCTGGAGTCCCATATAGATGCAAATTATTCTTGGCATCTAACACCAATTTACCAAAGTCGAATGCAACAGTAGTTTTATCCTTAAATGAGTATTCTTTTTCGGAATTACTAACCTGACGTTCTATTTCTACAACATCAATTTCACTAGCTGTACGTACAAAAGTAGACTTACCTGCTCC
>CAKZMA010001453.1 GCA_937127375.1 uncultured Coleofasciculus sp.
TCCGCCGAACCCAGAACCCCTACCCCCCGTGATTCCCCAATGTCTCACCCAAACGACACCACCACCTCCCGCCGAATTCACGCCACCGCCCCAACAACCCTTGACACTGCGCGTTCCTCGGAATGTCCATTTTGCCCTAGATCGTTCTGATATCTCGCCAGAAAGTGCAGCGGTACTGGATCAAGTGGCGGCGGTTCTCAAAGAGTATCCATTCCTCACCATTGAACTGCAAGGACACACTGACCCCCGCGCCAGTGTCGCCTATAACCAAGCCTTAGCCAGACGTCGGGCGTTATCGGTGCGGAATTATCTATTGCGTCAAGGAATCGATCCAGGACGAATGACGATTCGATCCTTCGGCGAAACCCAGCGCCGGACAACAGGTAGCGGGGTGGTGGATTACGCACGCGATCGCCGCGTGGAAATTATTTTCCAAGATTTGAGAGGGTTGGAGATTATTTTTGAAGATCAAGAAACTGACTTGCAAATTGAATCAAGATAACCGAGAGTGTCCCTCTTATCCATTGAAGCCCATTTCTGGCGTTAACGATACTCTAGTTCCCATTCTTATGTCCTCATTGGGTTGAAGGTGTTATGTATTCCCGACTTGCCAAACGATTCATCCGGTTTTTGTTCCATGTTTTTTCCGGGAAGCCCAAAAAAGATCAGGTTTTCTCGCGCCAAAGTTATCTGAATCCTCTGGCTGGGCGAAAGTCCTGGATTAAATTTCACATCCTCGCGATCGCGGTTGCTTATTTGGTCGTTGTATTGGGCAATTCATTTCCGGCATTGTCACAAGCAGCTCCCGTCCCATTCAATTGCGATGGTATTCTTTATATTAGCCAAGCAGCTAACGCTGAAGACCCGACTCAACTTAATTTTCTAAATACACAAAACTTGAATTTAGAGGATGAAGGTGGGACTGAAGAGGGAACAATTTATAACGCGGCAGGGTTTCGTTTTGCCGACGGTTTTATTTACGGCATCCTCCCATTTGATGACCTTGAAAATGATCCTAATGTTCCTCCTCCATTTACAATCTTCAGAATTGGTCAAGATGGAGTAGCTGAGGAGTTAGGAACTATAGAAAACGATGCTCAATTTCCAGATCCACAACCACAGGCAGGTAATGATGATAGTCGGTATTTTGCCGGCGATTTTGACGAGGAGGGGTTTTATTATGTCTACTCCAGAAACCAAGGTGGTATAGGAAAGTTACTCAAGATTGATGTAACGCAAAGTCCACCAGATGTTGTCGATGTCGTCGATATTACGACAGGAAATCGCAGCTTTTTTGACATTGCCTTTAACCCCGTAGATGGCAATTTTTATAGTTATGAATCAAGTGCGGGGCAGCTAGCTCGCATTGATCCGAATACGGGAAATGTTACATTTTTTGACGCTGTTCCGACAGATCTTCGTGCTGTAGGTGCTATCTTCTTTGACGCACTAGGAAACTTATTCGCCTACGAAAATGCTACAGGTACCATCTACAGAGCTGGAGAGGTCAACAGACTTGAAGACCCCCAGACCGATCAGGTAACGTTTATTCAAGTTGCCTCGGGTTTAGGGTCAGTCGCTCAAAACGATGGAGCCTCCTGTCCCTTTGCCCCAATTGATTTAGCAATTGAGAAAACAGTTGATCCGAATAACCCAACCCCAGGGAATCCGGTGACATACACGATTACGGCGACTAACCAAGGCAACCCGGATTCGCCGATACCGCTTCTGAGCGCTTTCACCCGAATCAACGTCCGTGACGTTCTCCCGGCAGAAATTGAGGTCACCAGTGTTACAGAGAGTGAAGGTAATTACGACCTAGACTCAGGCGACTGGACAGATATTGATCTGGGTGTTGGTGAGGACATTACCTTAACCATTACAGGGACTCTTGCTGCTGATGCAACAGGGAGAATTACCAACGTAGTCGTTGCCGAAGTCCGTCCTCCTGAAATTAATACTGATCCAGATTTCCCTCGTGACGATTTCCCTCCTGACAGGGTTCAGGAAATTATTGATGATATCCTTGAGAATCCAGATACCGATATTCCGACTAACAATATATCGACTGTAGACTTCGTCGCGAACCCCGATCCGGCTATTGGGGTAGCCAAGGAGGTCACGGATGTGACGGCGCTTGGAGGTAACCGCTTCCAAGTTACCTATGACTTAGTGGTCGAAAACGTGGGTAACGTGCCTTTAGACGATATCACTCTCTTGGAAGACTTAGAAGATACCTTTGGTGTGGGTAATGTTGTCAGTACCACTGTCAGTAGCAATGATGACCTGACGCTTAATCCCAACTTTACTGGGATTGGCAATGCTGGTGACCCGATGCTAAATCTTCTAGGAAATGGCAATAGCCTCGATATGGGTGAAAGCGCCCGGGTTCAATTAGAAGCCGTCGTCACCCCACCCGACCTAACCCAGAACTACAACAACCAAGTCGAAGCCACGGGTATATCTCCAGGTGGTACAACGGTGAATGACTTATCTGATAATGAAATTCCCACTGATCCCAATGTTCCCCTAACGGACAAAGATGGGGATGGTGATGCCGATGAACCCGAGGAAAACACC
>CAKZMA010001454.1 GCA_937127375.1 uncultured Coleofasciculus sp.
CCGTTAACTTTAATTGTCCCCACCTACTTATACCTTTTGTTTCCAATACTTAAATGCTTTGACCTGACCTAATTCTAATAGGTGGGAGTCTCTTAGGGTGAGGGTAAGAGTTGGCGGCGAGGGTTCAACTCCCAAGGCGGCGATGATTTGATCACCTAAGACTCGTCCGAGTCGTGGCGGTACAGCATTCCCTACCTGTCGAAATCCATGCCATTTCGTAACATGAAAGCGAAACCAGTCCGGAAATGAATGTAAACGTGCGGCTTCTCGTACTGAAATTACCCGTGGATATTCAGGATGAATGGGACGGGGGGAAGTATAGCTACCCCGATCATATCCAGTACCTGCTCGTAGAGTGTAGCAGGGTTTGCCCCAGTCTAGGCGTTGTAGACGACTAATTGCTTCCAATTGACCCGGTGGTGTTTGATTAAACCGTTCAATAGAGGCTGGATTGTGTCGGGTTCGCTTAGAACTGGTTAACAAGGATCGATTCCATTGGCGGGGATGGGCAAAATTAAAGGGATCGGTGATGATATTTCGTAGTTTTTCTACGTAAGGCATGGCTAATGCCTGGAGTAATTTTAACTGGGGAAGTGTCAGTTCTACCCAGTCTGAGGTTTGGAGTTCAGGAAAATCATCTAAATTCGGTAAATCCGCGATCGCATCCCGAACGGTACAAAATTCAGAGGGTGATTGCAATTGAGGTTGAGGATAGGTTAAAGGTTTAACTCCCACCTGATTTCCCAACACAAATAACCGTTGTCGCTGCTGGGGTACACCAAAATTAACCGCGTTTAGGACTTGTATCGGTTGAGTTATCTCATAGCCGGCGGCGTTAAACTCCCATTGCAACCGATTCAATAAGTCTTGGTATTTTTTCCACCCTAAACCCGGAACATTCTCCATCAGAAAATAACGAGGCTGGAGTTCTTTGATCAAGCGACAGAACTCAAAGACTAAAAGGTTCCGTTTGTCACAAACCTGACGTTTCCCCATCCCAGAGAATCCCTGACAGGGCGGTCCACCAAATACTAAGTCTATGTCCATCCTGTCGCGATCGCTCACCCGAACAGGACGTTTTTGGCGATCGCACCAATTCCGCAAGGCTTTCTGGATATGTGTTCCCGTCAACTCAGTCACATCAGCGCACAAGACATGAGTCTGGGGAAAATTAAACTTATAGACAGCCGCGTGAATCGGGTCTTTTTCCACTGCGATCGCCACATCAAACCCCGCCTGTTCGATTCCCAAGGAAAACCCACCAACACCTGCAAATAAATCAATGGCGACAGGTCGATACCCTAATTTTGCCATCCCCTCATCCGTTGTTTTATACCAAGTTGCAGTCTAATGTACAATCTTCTGCCTTTTTATCCTAACCTTCAGACGTTAGAGGTAACGTCTCCATCTGACTGATAATTTCCAATAATAAAAGTCCCAAACTCTTATTCAACGCCGCATTACTTTCAGGACAACTGTGCTGCATCAAACAGCGAGGACAACCCTGATCACAGTCACACCCTTCTGCTAACACCTTAGCTTTGAACGCAAAGTCCCAGAAGCGATGAAAAATAGCCTCAGATACCCCATTTCCTCCTGGTGTTGTATCAAACCAATACCCAATTGTAGGTAAGGTGTGTTGACGGTTGGGTTTATTCACGATTAGACTATTTACCTCCTGAGTCTCACTCAAAATTAATAAGGGTACAGCCAAATTAATTTGGTGGGTAATAGAATGTAATGCAATCTGTTCTGGCGGGCAAGACCAAAGACAGGTATAATCACTAGGAATATTCTTCCCATACTGCTGAACCAATTTTTGTTTGATTCCTTTAACCTGTTGAGTCAAATAGTTCTGAATCGGTTGATTAACTTCAATTTGCAGTACAGGTGCTTCCAGTCGAGTTAAATAAGGCTGCTCAAAATTCACCGTTTTAATCCGTTTCTGGATTTCAGCAAACCGTGTTCTGCGCCGACAGGCTGGACATTGAGCTTCTTTGACAGGTGTATGATACCGCCGACATTGGAAATTTTGGCAGGTTTTGTCGTATTCTAAACTGTAGAGTGTATATCCATTAACGTAATCGGTAATTTCTCCCCAACCCAGAATTAAACGTATTCGTCCTTCCGGAATTCTTGTTGGCAAAATCTTCGGTTCAGCCAAGTGAGCTTTGAGTTCAATCTCAGTTTCTTGTTCCGCACGAGTTAACTGCTGGGGATCTTCAGCTAGAGGTTTTAAAATTGCCTGTTGATTTTCCAAATCCAGACTTTGACAAGAATACCAAACCCGATCGCCCCAAGGTGACTGATGCTGATAAATTGCCTCAGGAAAGACTTCTCGCTGGGCGTGCTTTTCATCCAATTCCTCAAATTCTTCCCCCGTCTGTTGATCTACTAATGTCACCGTAAAATGGTTCGTTCCTCGCATTTGCACGTCTTTATGGGGATAAGGTTTCGTCCACAAGTGCTGGTGGCGAGAGAGGGATAACTGGTGTTGATTCATCAACTGAATAGCAATGTCTGCGGCGGACTGACCAAAATACTGATAGAATTTCTCCAACGGAATCCCACTCTCACAAGCCCCACAAAGTAAATGCTGTTTGAGGAAGACTTGATAGTCAGGATTACATACCGCACTTTCAACTTCACCTCTTAACAATAAATCCGGGTTATTCCCATAAAAATAATCCAAGGCGTTTTGGGCAATGGGCAGAAAAATCACTAAACCAGGGCTTTTTCGTCCCGCCCTTCCCTGACGTTGCCGTAACTGCATCAGTGAACCGGGATAACCGCGCAGTAAACAACAATCCAATTCCGGAATATCAATCCCTGCTTCTAAGGCTGAGGTTGCCAGAATAATGCTAATTTCTCCCCCACTCAGTTGCTGAATAATTTGGCGACGATGATGAGATTTAAGGGAACCATAAAATATCCTCACTTGGGATTTAAGGTAACCTTGTCCCCGTTGCTCTAAATGTTCTTGGATTTGATTTAATAGAGATTTGAGGGAAATGCGACTATTACAAAAAACAATCCCCTTCAATCCTTGCTCTAACCAAGCTAAGACAATCGCACAAGAGTCAATATTGGCATACTTAGATGGGGCTAAACAGAGGGTTGTCCGCGCCGCCGTTGCTGCACCACTGTTCTCGATTAGCGATAAATTTCCCCGTCTTCCACTAAAGGTTTCGGCTAATTCCCCTGGATTCCCAATCGTCGCCGTGGCAAAGATATGTTGTAATTGAGTGGAATCTCCGCCACTTTGATCGATCGCTAATCGTAATCGTCGCATTAGATTGGCAAAGTGGGCACCAAAACTACCGCGATAAGTATGGGCTTCATCAATTACCAAATAACGCAGATTTCTCAGAAACCCTTGCCACGATTGCCATTGCGGTTTAAAAAGTTTAAAAAGTTGATGGTGGAGTAAGTCAGGGGTGATACAAACAATTTGCGGCGATTGTTCTAATAATTTAATCCGTTCCGCCATGGGAACATCTCCCGTCAGCATCACTACATTAATCCGCTGAAACTTCGGGATTAGGTCAATAATGTCGTGAATTTGCCGCAACTGATCCACCGCCAACGCTTTCAAGGGAAAAATAAATAGGGCGGTGGTGCGGGGATTGATCAGACAGGTTTCCAGAATCGGGAGAAGAAACGCCAGAGTTTTGCCACTGGCTGTTGGGGTGGAGAGTAAAATATCCCCCCCTTGACGCAACGCCTGTAATGAGGCGTACTGATGGGACCACAGAGAGTAGATGCCAATGGCATTTAAGGCGTAGTGGAGAACCTTGGGTAAATCTTGGGGTAAGGGTTCCGCCTTTTCCTGGGAAGCGGGAGTAATTTCTACAGCGGTTAACTTTTCCCCGTCGAGTAGGCTTTGAGCGATCGCACGAAATGCAGGGGGTTGAATCGCGGCGATGTCGGCTTCACTGACTTGGGGGGTTGCCGACGGAGACGATGCAGGGGTTGAGGATAAGATAGGATGGCTGGGTTCAATTGACTCATGCTGTCGAATTTCTAGGTAGGCGCATTCCAGATGGGTTTCTATCTCGGCTCGTTGATCGGGAAACGCGGCGGTGTAGACGGTTAAAGCGGCTTCCAATCGTTGAATGGCTTGGCGTAGGTTCTGAATGCGATCGCCTTTATTGCGCTCTATGTAAATTAACCCCAAATAATAGTTAGTTTCCGCCCAATCCTGGGGATCATCAGCCTGAGTGAAAACCTGAGCCGCAATTTCGTAGCCAATGCGGACAATTTCCAGATTATCCGTGCGATCGCCGCCAGGAAACTGGTTAATAAACTGACTAATTCCCCGCAGGCGTCTCGCCAGATCCGGCTTGTGACGATCATCCAATTCAGCCAAACTTGCGATCGCCCATTCCTGTAGCACCAGGGCAAACGTCTCATTCAGCTTATCAGAGTTCTCTGCCAGGAACGTATGCACCACAGATACATCCTCGTTGCTGGGTAAAGTAATCAACAACAATTGGTGGAGAAACGTCTTCAGGGTTTCCCAGTTTGGATCAGCCATGATCTAAGCCAGCATTCTGCCAGCGCGTTATTCCTATCAGGTCTGCTTGTTCAATTATTGTACAGTAGGGGATAAGGAAAGCTTCGGTTAACCTTCAATCCCACCAATAGGACATCACCACCGCGTCGCGATCGCGTATAAAATTGCTATGATGGTCAGTCGATGGGACTACTATAACATTGGTTCAGCCATCAAATCCGATGCTGTTCCAGGCGTAGTCGGTTAGGGAAGCATCTCAATTCAGCACAATTATTGGTAGTGGAAGCATTGTGTCCCCTAGAATTTATGACTTATGTACGCCTCTACAGAACCCCAACAATTGAATAAGGGCGGGTTTT
>CAKZMA010001455.1 GCA_937127375.1 uncultured Coleofasciculus sp.
AGGAGATGCTCAGTTTCAGAAGAAATGTTTGGGTAAAATGGAGGAGGTGGGACAAGAAGGTCGGACTGTGTTATTTGTGAGTCATAATATGGCAGCATTGGAAGCTTTATGTTTAAAGGGAATATTCTTAGAGGGCGGAAAAATAAAAGAAATAGGTTTAGCCAAGGAAGTAACAGCCTACTATCAAAAAAACATAAAAGCAAACATAGAATTACAAAATCATGGAAATAAATTTAAATTTAGCCAAAAACATAAAATAGGAATTACTAATATAAAATATCATTTAACTCCTAACTATTTAGAAAAGGGTTGGGATCTAAAAATAGAGTTTGATGTGATACCTAAACGATACTATCAAAAAGTTGGTGTAGGTTTAAGACTATCCAGTCTAAGCGGAATTTCGGTAACGATAATGCCTCCTTATTTGACCAATTATGTTATTGATGAATTAGAAGAGACAACTAAATGCATTTTTGAATGTAGCAATATTCAAAAATATCTGGGAGGTGGAGATTATACAATTACTCTTTGGTTGTCGAAACCTAAGGTAGAATATTTGTTAAAATTAGAAGATATTTTATTAGTAACAATTCCAGCTTGTGAATTGTTTGGTACAGGTAAATATTTTGAATATTATCTATACGGATTAGTTCCTTTGCCTTTAACATATAGAACAGAAGAATTAAAATCTTAGTTTAAATTATTGGTAATGGTCATAAAATAATGATTGTTTGGCTGGCTTCATATCCAAGATCGGGAAACACATTTTTTCGTATTTTGCTTAAGCAAATATATGGAATTAAAACATATTCAATATATAATGATCCCTTATTTGATAAGTTGAATGTATCGGATATAGTGGGACATAATAATCTACGTCTAACGTTCCCAGAAATGAAAGCTTCAGAACAGATATTTTTTGTAAAAACTCATCATCTACCATCTGATAATTCTCCAGCTATTTATCTAGTTAGAGATGGACGAGACTCTCTAGTTTCCTATGCCCATTTTATCTTGTCATTTAGGCATAATTTAAGACAAGATAGTTGGCGTTTAAAAATCAAAGAATTATTTGGGTGGAATGAGTATAATGAAATCTTAAAAAAATTAATAATTTTTCCGGAACAGGATTATGGACACTGGAGTCAAAATGTCAATCAATGGATGTCTCGAAAAGATATCACAGTTTTAATCAAATTTGAAGATTTATTAAATAATCATTTTGAACAAATTACCAAAGCAGTAACCACACTAAAGCTTCCTATAAATATATCATCCAGAAATAATTCGATTCCATCATTTGAAGAACTTCATACTAAAAGTCCTAATTTTTTTAGGAAAGGAAAGATGAACTCTTGGCAACAAGAGATGAGTCCACCATTAGAAAATTTGTTCTGGAAATATCATGGAGATACTATGTATAAATTGGGATACAGTTTATGATATTTCTATTAAGATTATTCTCCGGTTACAATTTGTTATTGATTGAGTTGACATGAAATATAAAATCAAAACCATTGGTGCAAAAATCAAAAGATCTTTTATGCGCCCTCCTTTACCAGATTTAGAGGAGAAAATTATTAATTTACATTTAGGGTGTGGTTCTATAAATCACCCAAAATTCATTAATATTGACGGTTTACCCGCTCCCCATATTCACTACATCAGGTCCATAGAAAAATTGTCGATTTTTGACGATAATAGTGTAGATTTAATATATGCGTCCCATTGCTTAGAACATTTTAAATATAATTGTGTTTCTTCTGTATTAGTAGAGTGGTTCAGGGTATTAAAAAAAAGTGGGATTCTACGTTTATCTGTTCCCGATTTTGACCTTTTACTGGATATATATAAAAAAAATGGGAATAATATTAATGCCATTATTGAGCAACTAATGGGAGGTCAAAATCATAAATACAATTTCCATTATACAGCATTTAATAAATCAAACTTAGATTCTTTTTTATTGGAAACAGGATTTGAAACTGTTAGAGAATGGCAACCAGGGTCTTGTGAATACACGACTTTTGATGATTTTTCTACTTATAAAAAAAACATTAATGGCAAGCTATATCCAGTTAGTTTAAACTTGGAAGCAGTTAAGTGATTCTTTCGTTTTTGGATAAAACCTTAAAATTTATAAATTGTTCTACAGAAAAAAGTGGTTAAATTGCCTAAGCTTTCTATCGTGACTCCTTCCTTTAATCAATATCAGTTTCTTGAAGCAACCATTCAAAGTGTATTATCTCAAGATTATCCCAATCTTGAGTACATTATTATTGATGGTGGATCTACTGACGGCAGCTTAGAAATTATAAGAAAGTACGAAGATCATCTTCACTTCTGGTGCAGTGAACCTGATCAAGGTCAATATGATGCGATTAACAAAGGATTTGCCCATTCTACTGGTGAGATTATGGCATGGTTAAACAGTGATGATATGTACTACCCGTGGGCATTTAATACCGTTGTGAGTATTATGTCTGAACTCCCTCAAGTCGAGTGGCTAACCACTTTGAATCGCGGTACTTTGGATTGGCATGGCTTCCCAATAAAATTTTATCCCATTGCTGGTTATTCGCGAGAAGCATTTCTAGATGGTTATTACTTACCAGTAGGCAGCAAAACAGGTATTGCTGCCATTCAGCAAGAGTCTACTTTCTGGAGACGGAGTTTATGGCAAAAGATTGGTAGTTGTATTCGCACGGAGTTTAGGTTGGCAGGTGATTTTGACCTGTGGGCACGTTTTTATCAATATGCTGACTTATATGGTACACATTCACCCTTAGCTGGGTTCCGTTATCAAGCCAATCAGAAAAGTCGCCAACTTGACAAATATATCATCGAAGCAGAAAAGTCATTAGCTCAGATGCGAGACTCAAGCCATTGGTCACTTAACCTTATGAGAAGTATGGTACGAAAACTCAACTTGTATCGAATTCCAAAACTCAGGAAATGGATAGAGCCAATGTACACTTACACTAGCCAAATAATTATTCGGTCAAATCCAGAATCACCGACAAGTTTTTGGATGATTGAAGAGTCGAGATTTTTCTAATTATAATGAATATTAAAATTCTTATAGTTAGCCTAAATGAGTTGTACAACCAAAATCAAGCTCAAAGGCTTAGCCGGTAAGGTTTCGCTATTGTACAAATGATTCGATTCAGACGCGCTATATATCCCGCCAAATTGACTATTATGTTTCTTAACTTAGACAATTTACCATCTCCTTCTGTTGGCACGACAGGTTGGCCCTGGACAGAAAAAAGTCAGTTTATATCCAAATCTGTATTAGATAAATCAAAATGGTTTAAAATTAGCATCGTTACTCCTAGCTATAATCAAGGTCATTTCATAGAAGAGACTATTCGCTCCGTATTATTGCAAGGATACCCTAATTTGGAGTACATAATTATTGATGGTGGTAGCCAAGATAACTCTGTAGAGATTATAAAAAAATATGAACAATATATTACCTATTGGGTAAGTGAACCTGATCGGGGTCAATCTCATGCATTAAACAAGGGTTTTGCTAAGGCTACAGGTGAAATTATGGCTTGGCTGTGTGCGGATGATTTTTATCTGCCCAATGCTCTCATGACTATAGCTAATCATTTTCGACGTTTTCCTTCTTGCAAGTTGGTGTATGGAAATAGGTATATTGCTGACAGTAATAGTCAAATCATCAGACGTGATAAGTTTGATTATGTTGATCCAAAAGCTATATACAACTGGTGCTATATTTGTACACCAGCCACATTTTGGCATAAGTGCCTTTGGCTTGAAACAGGAGGTCAGATAGACGAGAAAAATTACTTTACTATGGATTGGGATTTAATGATTCGGATGATTCGCTTGCATCCACCGATAAAACTTGATTATTTTATTACGGTAATTAGAAGACATTCACGCACAAAAACTTATATTGGCATGACACATCAAAGAAAAGAACGTGATTTGGAAATCATAAAAGTTAGTAGAAAATATTCAGGATATTTTTGTTTCAACAGCATTACTTACATATTTTACCAAATAGCCTGTTGTCATTGGTATTTTCAAGGTATGCCCAAAATCATTTACTCGATCATTTTTAGATTGCTACATTTGCCACTACAGTTTATACGTATTTTATATGGAAATCCAAAATCAAGTTTACTGAATGACTAA
Source organism: uncultured Coleofasciculus sp. (assembly GCA_937127375.1). Lineage (GTDB taxonomy): Bacteria > Cyanobacteriota > Cyanobacteriia > Cyanobacteriales > Coleofasciculaceae > Coleofasciculus. The sequence continues at coordinate 4,171 of CAKZMA010001455.1, forward strand.
TGGGCATGAAGTTTTCAATTTAAAAAGATATAAGTTAACAATAATAGTCACTTTTTTAATGTAGCCAATGAACCTGATCATAAGTATTCTTAAAAAGATATTACCTAAACCAGCAAAAAAGGCAATTTTATTTTGTATAAACTCTAGCTATAGGGCGATGATCGTGCATCAAATAGCCCGAATGATTCGTCGCAAAAAAATAGCGCAGGCAGAATTAGTGCTTAGGAAAAATGCAGGTGAATACATCTCATTAGGTCCTTTCCAAGGATTGCGTTACATAGGGGATTCAGTTGGCAGTAATTGGTCTCCTAAACTCATAGGAACTTATGAAAAAGAGTTATGGTCTATTATTGAGTTAATTATTGCTCAGTCTTATGAACTCATTATTGACATTGGAGCAGCAGAAGGATACTATGCTGTCGGCTTGGCATATCGAATGCACAACACGAAAATTATTTGCTTCGATTCAGAACCAAAAGCCCATTTTCTTATCCAAAATTTTGCGAAACTAAATGGAGTTGAATATAAAATGGAAATTCTAGATACATGTACTCCTGAATCCTTATCTATCATTTTATCAAAGCAACAAAAAGCTGTCATTATTTGTGATGTGGAAGGAGCTGAATACACAATTTTAGATCCCCAAAAGGTTCCCTTGCTCTTGTATACAGATATTTTAGTAGAATTGCATCACTTTATTTATCCGGATATTATAACAGTATTTTATGAGCGTTTTTCTGAAACTCATGTGATTGAATCGATCCAGACAACTACGAGAAAACACAATGATTTCCCTTTATCCATTAATATTCCTCGGAAATACATTCTTGCTTCTATGGATGAGGATCGACCATGTCCTATGACTTGGTTTTGGATGAAAAGCAAGAATTGATTTACATGCTGAAATAAAGTTAATTTATTTATTGTTAAAATTATTTATTTTTTTGGAAAATACTAATGTCTTTAGGATATTTGCTTTACAAATTGAAAAAAACATATAAGCATGGTTTGGCTACAGCCTACTATAGAGATGTGGTCAGACAAAGTATTTTGAAAACATCTCCTATCTCCCAAACCACAAATTATTCATGTGAAATTAACGTTTTAACTTCATTGAATGACTGGCTCAATTTAATCTGGGGACTGAAATCTTTTTATTACTTTTCCAGAAGAGACTATGCTCTTTGTATTCATGATGATGGTAGCCTTGATAAGGATGCTATAGTCGCCCTAAAACATCACTTCCCTCAATCGCGTTTTATCCCTCGTCAAGTAGCTGACAATTATGTTCTTAAACAGTTAACCCTTTACCCAAATTGCCAGAGATTTCGCGGGAGTAATCACCTGTCCCCTAAAGTATTTGATTTTATCACTTATTTAGAGAGCGATCGCATGTTACTATTAGATAGTGATGTTTTGTTTTTTCAGGAACCAAAAGAGTTGCTTATGCGGATAGAATCTCCCACCTATTTATATAATTCTGTGAACCGAGATATAGCCAGTGCCTATACCGTTGAACCAGCCGTTGTCAGAGAACTGATGGAATTTACCATACAGCCTAGATTTAACTCAGGCTTAGGACTAATCCACAAACAATCAATGAATCTCCACTGGATTGAGCAATTTCTCAGCCTTCCGGGGATAATTGGTCATTTCTGGCGCATTGAGCAAACCCTCTTTGCCTTATGTAGTTCTAAATTTGGTGTTGAGTTGTTGCCTGAGGAGTATGATGTTCGTTTAGAAAAAGGAATTAAAGGTTCTCCTTGCCGTCACTATGTTGGAGCAATTCGACATTTAATGTATAGTGAAGGCATCAGACATTTAGTGCAAAATGGATTTCTGAAGGAGTTAAGCTAATGAGTGGTGAGACTTCTAGAGTAAGTAGTCCTATTCAAGTATTGATGATGCCAGATTATCGGATCGATAACCCTTACCAGACACTTTTAGCTCAGGCGTTAGAGTCAAATGGAGTGCAGGTGCATTTTCCCTGGGGTTATCGGCGAGTCTTTCCTATATTTCGGGCTGTTAAAACTAGTCCCCAACCCTTTGATGTTTTGCATTTGCACTGGCTCAGCCCCTATACTAAGGGTGAGCGATGGCTGGTAAAGTTTGTTTACAGTGTTAAGTTTTTAATCGATGTCCTCATAACTCGCTGGATTGGCGTAAGGGTAGTTTGGACTGTTCACAATCGCATCTCCCATGATGCCAAGTTTCCTGGATTAGATCTCTGGACTAGACGTATATTAGCCCAATTGGTGGATCGAATCATCTTACATCATCACTCAATTTTAGAGGCGATTGCCCAGGACTATTGGTTCAATATTGCCAAAGCTTCAGTCGTACCAATTGGACATTATAGAAGTGTATATCCCCCCCCGATTGATGAACAGTCAGCACGAAATAAACTTGGGCTGTCTCTTACCGGACGCATCTACCTCCATCAGGGGATTCTTAGACCTTACAAAGGAATAGAACACTTAATTAAAGTCTGGGCTGAAAACCCGGATATCTTTGAAGACGATATCTTGCTAATTGTCGGAAAACCTTTGAATCTTGCTTATGGAAAGCAACTAATGCAGCTAGCGATAGGGGTCAAGGGAGTTATTCTTTGTCCTGAGTTTGTGGAAGATGACAGAATGCACTTCTTTTTCAGTTCGGCAACAGTTGTGGTACTTCCTTTTGAAAAAATATTAACTTCTAGCAGTTTGGTTGTGGCTATGTCCTATAGTAAACCGATTATTGCTCCTAAGCTAGGGGGTATCCCAGAAACGCTTGGAAGAGCAGACAGCTTGCTCTATGATCCAAGTCATGAAAAAGGATTACTCCTGTCGCTGAAAAAAAGTACCCATATTGATCTTAAGCAATTAAGCCAATTGGTTACAGAAAGGTGTAATCAACTTGATTGGAGTAAAATTAGTGAAACTACTACACGCATTTATCAAAACTTAGCTAGCCGACCCTATCAAACAAAATGGACTTAGAATTATGTCAACAAATATCGGTATCTATACAAAAAGAGTAGAATGCCTTACTTATACGATTACTCAAGCAATTGCTAGTACAGGTAATAGCGTTTATGTGGTTACCAATCCAAAAGAATTAAATCAGGAATTTTATTATGCTCGGATTGAGCAAATCAAGAATGTAAAAATAAGCAATAAATTAGAAGAAATAAATTTTGATGATTTGTATATCGAAAATCTTCCTAGTCTTTCTAGGGATGAATTTTTAAGGTGCGCTAAAATTTCCCCCAGAATAAGTATTATTGCTTATTCTCATAGTTTTTCATATACAAAAACATTATTACAAGAAATTAAACATTTAATAAAATATTTTCCCGGTATTTTAAAAGTCAAACAAATATTTTTTATTGATGATTATTATAATTTAGATATATTTAATTTATGGTCTAAAAAATATTTTTTGGGGTTTGATGTCCATTCAAATTTCTGGGTTAATCAAGACTTGAAAAATGCCCTATTTGATTTTAACTGGGAAACCGAAAAAAGGCGAATATACAAATTAAATTTTATTGGGAATAGAAGTCCAGCGTTTAGAAAGCAAATCATTGAATCAGTTAAAACTTATCTAAAAAATAGTCTCTGTGAAGAACCAATTTTATGGATTGAATATGGTGATGAGCCTGGAGAAAAACGTGGAGTTTCACCACGAGAATATATGAATTATTTATCTGAATCTGATTTCACCCTTTGTCCACCAGGATATGCAAAAATAACTCATCGAGTAATAGAGGCTCTTGTTAGAGGTAGTATACCTATACTGCACAAGGAAGAATTAAGGTTGTACGATATGAACCTTGAAGATAACCTTAATTGTATTGCTGTACATAATAGAGATTGGATAGGAGCTATTAAAAGAGCCATGAGCCTAAATCAATCTGAAATTAGGCAAATGCGATACAGCATTCTTTCTATGAAAGATGATTATTTGGCTGCGGAATCTTTTTCTAGAAGACTTATAACAAAAATGGGAATAAACTAAAATATGGCTGAAGTTTATATTTTTATTTAAAAAATGAATGATTATCAAGTTAGTATTCTAATACCTTGTTACAATACTGAACAATGGATTGCCTCGGCAATAGAAAGTGCCTTGAATCAAACTTACCCTAATAAAGAAATTATTGTTGTTGATGATGGCTCTACTGATAGGAGTCTGGAAATTATAAAGAGCTTTGGCGATCGCATCCGTTGGGAGACGGGTTTAAATCGTGGCGGAAATGCAGCTAGGAACAGACTTTTGGAGCTTAGTACTGGCGAATGGCTACAGTATTTAGACGCTGATGATTATCTCTTACCAGACAAGATTGAAACGCAGATTCGATTTTTATCTCAGATTTCCGATGCAGATATCATTTACAGCCCAGTTATTGTGGAATATCACAAGGATAATCATTCTTGGCAAAAAATAGATAGAATTCCTGAACCTCTGCCCCATGATCCTTGTATTTTACTGACTAGATGGCACTTGCCTCAAACTGGAGGAGTACTTTGGCGCAAAGAAGCTATCGTAGATGTGGGAGGGTGGAATGAACACCAAAACTGTTGCCAAGAAAATGAATTGTATCTGCGTTTACTTATGGCAGAAAAACGCTTTGAATATTTTGATGCACCAAGAGCAGTCTACAGAGCTTGGAGTGAATTAACAGTATGCCGAAAAGATCCCTCAGAAACCTATCGTTGGCGGTTGGAAATTAAAGACAAAATTGAACAACATCTTGAGGCAAAATGTGAGCTAACCCAGCTCCGGCAAGATGTGATCAATCAATCCCGTTTAGAGTGTGCTAGGATTATCTGGAACTTTGATCCAGGTTGGGCGGCGAACCTGGTTAAAAAAATTCATGTCATAAATCCTAACTTTACACCATCAGGTTCTAAAATTCCGAAAATTTATAGATTTCTTTATAAAATCTTAGGATTTTCTGGAGTAGAACAGCTCGCTCAGATCAAGCGACTAGCTACCCAATTTAAATCATTGTCAAATATAAACGCCCTAGTTGGAGGCAAACACCCACCCAGGATCTGAGTGTCCTGTAGCTAGAACCTCTCGTGAACAGGTTTATTGACTTATACTTAGGTTTATTGATTTATGCGTATAACTCTTGGCATTTATGTTGTTGATATGTCATAAACAATGTGTGGCTATAAGTATATAGAGAACTGATATGGCTTTTATTCCTGGAAGTCCCAATCCTGATAACCTCATCGGAACGGCTGGCAACGACATTATCAATCGTGGTGGTGCTGGCGGTTCGGATATCCTCACGGGATTGGCAGGCAGTGACACCTATTACGTCTTTCAGTCCGATGATGTAGTTAATGAAAATCCTGACGGGGGCTTTGATGCAGTCGTATCTTCGGCTAGCAGCTACAGTCTCAGTGAAAATATAGAAAATCTTATCTTGATTGGAGGAGCCAGCGATGGTACTGGCAATAGTAGCAATAATAGAATTACAGGAAATGCTAACAACAATATTCTTAATGGCGGTCTGGGTAATGACATTTTAATCGGTAATGAGGGAGATGACCAACTCAACGGCGATGACGGAAATGATATACTCAATGGTGGTGCAGGTGCGGACACCCTAGAAGGCGGTGCAGGCAATAACACTCTGGTTGGCGGCGATGGAAATGATCTCTACATTGTCAGTAGCATAATTGATAGAATCATTGATAGTGGGGGTATCGATGAGGTTAGATCTTCTGCCGTCCGTTACACTCTAGCCTCCGCTGTAGAAAATCTTACCTTGATTGGAACAGCTTCTGAAGGTATAGGCAACGATAACCCCAATATTATCACAGCCGATATGGTCACTGCCGATGATAATAATATCGGCAACAAACTTCAAGGGCTAGGAGGGAATGATATTCTCATTGGTAGCGAAGATGCAGATACTCTAGATGGTGGCACTGGCGACGACGAGCTACAAGGAGGTCTGGGCGGTGATACCTACATAGTAGATAGTCTCGGTGATAGTATTATTGACACAGGCGGCTATGATGCAATTGTTTCTTCCCTCAACTATGATTTGTCTAGCCTCACGTTTATTGAAAGTCTGGTTCTGACTGGAACAGCCCTCAACGCGACAGGTAACAGTTTCAGCAATAAGCTCATAGGCAATGATAACAATAACATAATACAAGGGTTAGACGGTGATGATATCATCAGAGGTGGTGCTGGTGATGACGCACTAGAGGGCGGCGCAGGTAATGATAACCTTGACGGCGGCACTGGCGATGATGTTCTGGATGGTGGCGCTGGCAATGACACTTATATCGTCGATAGTGTCGGTGACACCATTATTGGTGAAGTGGTTGGAGGCGGTTATGATGGTGTCGTATCTTCTGTCAACTATACCCTTAGTGATAATGTAGAAAATCTTCTCCTCAAAGGAACTGCCTTTAACGGCACAGGTAACAGTGTCGGGAATAAAATCACTGGAAATGCTAACAGCAACAGATTATCAGGACTAGATGGCAATGATAGGCTCATCGGACTAGCAGGCAGAGATAATCTCAACGGCGGCAATGGTAATGATATTCTGGATGGTGGCATAGGTGATGATCTTTTGGATGGTGGTGCGAATAATGACGAGCTGCGGGGTGGTGACGGCAATGATGTTCTCGTTGGTGGCGATGGCAATGACTATCTTCTAGGTGGGAATAATAGAGATTTCTTCGTTTTCTCTGGTAGTTCCTTTGCCCAGATAGGTGTCGATACAATTGCTGACTTCAATGTTGTTGATGATCAGATTCGATTAGCGCGGTCAATTTTCAACAATCTCAGAAGCACTCCCGGTCTTGGCTTTAATGTAAGTAGCGAGTTTTCTGTGGTCACGACAGATGCTTTGGCATTTAACACTACGGCTCTGATTGTTTACAACTCGAATAACGGCAAACTGTTCTACAATGAAAATGGCGACACAGGAGGATTAGGTGAAGGAGGTCATTTTGCCACACTTTCCGGCGCTCCTAACATCACGGCGGCGGATTTTATCCTTATATAAAAGTTCTCCCTAAACCCTACAGTCGAGATAGGTCATCGATCGTTTTGGTAAGGCTTTTAGCGATTTCCACTGAAAGCCTTTCGGGTTGATAATTGCTAGGAAATTTAGGTCTTGTCTGATCCAAAATGGGTAACAGTAAGGTGTGAGCAAATCGCTGTAACAGTCGTTTATGCGAGGGGGCTAAATGGTTAAAAAAGTGGTATTCAGGTAATGGTGTTTCAGGTGTCCAGTATTGCAAATTTTCCCCGTTACAGTCTACAACTAATTGCCGCCAGTCATCAGTTAGCCAATGTCGTCCTGGGTCGAGTGAGGTTGCTGCCATAATTGAACGAAGAGTACATCTTCGTTGTAGCTGCACAGGATCTCGGTGAGGGTAATGGCGAATAGGGATTCTTTCCTGTGCCACATATCCGGCATTATAAGGAAAAGAACAATCGGGTGACCACTGCATCGTCTCCCGATAAAGAAACATACGCGGTTCTGAAATTTTCAAGGGAACAAAGAAACGCCGACGCTCTTGGATCGGGCGTTGTCGATCAGCCACTGTTTCACGTCCCGACTCCCAATCCGCCAGATCCTTAGCAGTCAACCGAAAATCATAGCTTTGATTGTAGACACAAGTTTCATGTTTCCCCAGTTTGGTGTGAACAAATTCTGGCGGAGGA
>CAKZMA010001456.1 GCA_937127375.1 uncultured Coleofasciculus sp.
ATAAGCCGCGATCGCCTCCTCAGTTTTGCCCTGTTCTCTAAAGATACGTCCCAGTTGCCATGCGACTTGATAGGAAATCTCTGAGGCGTTAATGGATTGGGATAAATTTAGTGCCTGTCGGGTTAAGTTTTGCGCGGTGGATAATTGCTGAGTATGCTGATAAAGTTGTCCCTGTTCCTCTAAAACAAGAGCTTGCGATCGCACATCTTGCAGACGTTCGGCTTCTTCATAGGCAGCCACCAGAATTTGGTTAATTTCTTGGGCATCCGCAGGGGTTAACCGTTCATTTTCTTGATTCCTTGTTCTCAGTTTGCGTAAACTGATGGCAAAATTCACCTGAGCGTAAATTTTTGAGCGCCCTGGTGGTAGCTTGGCAATTTGTTGGGGTATCTGGGGATAGAACGCTTGTGCCTGCTGCCATTGTTGGAGTTCGATGAGTACGCGCAGAATGTTAAGTTGGGCTTGGGTTTGAATAGCTGGAATTGGTGCGGCGATCGCTTTTTGATAAAAGTCTAGCGCTTTGTTCGTTTTCCGGTAAATTTCTTGACACCGGGCTGGATCATCTTGGCTCTGTTCACGAAGTACCTGACTCTGCGCCCAAGCCACATTGCCCAAACTCAAATGAGCTGAGGCAATCGCTGCTGGTGATTGCAGTGTTTGGGCAAGTTGTAGACTTTCCTGTAATACTTCTTTTGCACCAACACAGTCTGATTTGGACTCCGCAGTACAGGTTAATCTGCCAATCCCCCGTAGAGCCTCACCCAAACTTCGCAGGTTCTCGGCTTGGGCAAGAGAAGGGGCATTGGGTTGTTGAGAATTGAGGGTGTTTTGTAAATCTTCTAAAAGTAAACGTGCCTGACGGTACAATCCCAATGCTTGTAATGCCTGTGCCTGATTAATCTGACTACGAGTAGCACGGTTATATTTCTGTAACTGAGTGTAGAGGTGGGTTGCCTGTTCCCAGGAATCAACAGCTTGGGCAGCTTTTCCCTCTGCGAGTTGGAGATTTCCTTGTACATCTAAGGCTTGCGCCCAAATCACCGATCGCTCTGGTGTCTCTTTGGGACTTTCTTTAAGCAATGTAAAGACTTGGGCGATCGCTTGATTTGCCCCCTCCCACCTCCCAAGCTGTTGATAACTGAGGGCAAGATTGCTGAGAACGACAGCTTGCCCAATGGTATCTCCTCTGTTCTGATAAGCTTGGAGCGCTTGTTCTAACAACTGAGAGGCTTCAGCATATCGTTCCGAGTCGTAGAGGATTTTTGCTTGTTGTTCCAGACTGGCTGGGGTTTGATTCCCCTGAGAACGGCTTAAAAAGAGAGGAATTTCTGGGTTGAATTGGGATGAGGGAGTTGGGGGGGTTTGGGTTGTGCTAATGTGGGGCATTAAGCCTGTGGCGATCGCGGGTAATCCGACGATACAAAACCATGCCGATAAGCTGACGATGAAAAGATACTTAACTGAACCCTTAAATAATTTGCCAGTCCGACTCAACCCTCTCCACCTTATTATCCAAACCTTTAAAAAGGTGTGTAAATAATCGAGAAATAAACGCCGTTTTCTTGCCATGTGTCACCTCTGTCTTCAATTGAAACCAACGGAATACCAAAATCTAAACGAGCGGTGAAATTATCTCCCATCTGCCACAGCACACCCAATCCCGTACTCACCAATGTATCGGGAATACCGGGAACTTCTGGTGCGTCACCGTTGTTCCAGGCTGTACCTACATCGATAAATGGTACGACTTGCAGCAATCCTTGAACTTCGGAAACGCGGAGAATGGGCAGACGCACTTCTGCTGATGCCAAAATTCCATTATCTTTGAGTAAATAGTCTTGTCGATAACCTCGCACCGTTTGTTGTCCACCGATGCCAAACTGTTCTAATCCCAGTAGCCGACTGTCGGCAAGTTGCATATCAGTTCTCAGCAGCAGCAGTGTATCCCGTGCGAGTAGACGCGCCCATTGTCCTTGTCCTCGCCAAGCAAAAAAGCGACTGTCCGGTTCACCATTATCGTTAATTGTGGCATCCAAAACATCCAATCCCAGGCTAAACTGCGATCGAAAGGCGAGAACTTCCTGGCTGCTGCGTTGCGTCCACTCTTGAATAAACCGCAGTGCTGAGACACGGGTGCGCCCCTCTTGATCCGCACCAGGGGCGAGGGGAAAAGGACCAATGAGGGGAAAAGGACCAATATTGTCAAGACCCAGGAACGTCTGGCTGCGTTGGTGGGAGAAGGTGAGTCCCAGGGCAAATTCTTGAGTGGGATTTCGGATAACGGGATGGCGGAATGACAGTTCGTAGTAGCGGTATTTGGAGGAAATATCCAGGTCATCGAAGGGAGGCTCGATCACGTTACTATCAGTGATCCCCAAGGCAAAGGTTAGTTTACTGTCCTTAGCACTAACCGGAAGCGTATACCTTAAGTCTCCACCATTACTACCATCGGTGTTCGTATAACCCAAGCTGAGGGCATCGCCAAAACCCAGTAGGTTGGCTTCGTTGACAGCAATTCGACGACGGATACTACCGACAACAGGCGATCGCAAATTATCTGAGATCAGGTTAGAGTCAAAGCTGTCAGCTTCTGTGACTTCAACTTGCAGGATATTGGTACCGGGGCGCGTACCTGCCTGCAAATCAGCGGATAAGGTGTCAATTACTGGGTCAAGTTGCAGCAGTTGCAATTTCTCCAGTAAGCTATTCACATTTAGGGGTTGAGTCTGGGCAAGTCCCAGCCGACTGCTGATGTAACTGGGTTTTAACCGTCGGGTTCCGGTGACGTTAATTTGTTCCAAACCCCCTTCGACTAGCTTGATGGTGACAATAGCTGAGTCTGGGTTAGAGATTTTTTGTTCAGGAATGATAGCTCCAGAGGTAGTGTAGCCCTGCTCAACATAGAGTTGGGTGAGTTCTGAGCGGGCTTGGAGAAGTTGGGCAAAGGACATCCGCCGCCCGATATAATCGTTGAGGGTTTCTGCCAATTCTGCATCACTGAAGACGGTATTGCCTTCAAACTGAAAGCGCTCAACGATAAGTGTAGTGGGAGCTTCCTCTGGGGTAGAGTCTGGGGGTGGTATGTCTTGAGTGGGGGGTGAGAGGAGTTGCTCATCAGGGGGTAGTGTGGGTAAAGGTTGCGGTTCCGGTAGAGGTTCTAAGGATGGCGGTTGCTGCTCCCGTGGTACTTGAGTAATGGATATCGGAGTTATCAGTTCTGCTGCATCCTTGCCTAGGTTTATGCTCCACTCCTTTTCCTGATCAGCATACGGGTAAACTGTTGGAGTGATTTGCCTTGCTATACTACTCTCCCCTTCTTTTTCCATGAGGGTGGTGTCTTTTGGCTGGGGTAAAGTGGCATTCTCTTTATTTTTACTTGCTTCAAATTCCTGAGCGTGGAGTGGCTTGGGAGTCAAAGTGAAGCCGACTAGGATTAAACTAAACCAGCAGGACTTGTAGAGGTACGCCAAAACCCCTAATAATTCAGTCAATGTCTCTATTTTTAAGGGAGATTTAGCGGGAGTTGAATCTGATGGGGAAGAGAAAAAAACAGGGTCTAGTCGATCGAGTTGTAGCACTGTAACGGTGGAATAATAAGAACAGCAGTTGTAGCAAGTATTCGCTAATGGCGATCGCTGACTGGTGAACAAAACTTAGTAGACAGTCCGGACTGACTCGGGTTGGTTTGAGATGATTGAGCGGTGAGAATTAGTTCACCCTTGGCATTAATAAACATACCTTGAGCTTCGACTAGGGCGTCAGTGGAATCAGCAGCAAGAGGCTGATTGGGAATGTCGGTGCGGTTGACATTGCCCAAATCACGAGTCACCCACTCTGGCGAAAGAGTTCCAGGGGTTTGCAGATCATCTGGTTTAGGCGGAAGTCCACCGCGTCCCGTAACCACAAATTCACTTTGACGGTTGGCGGTTGTGCCACCTGTTGCTCCACAGCCTGTAGCAATTTGATTGCTGGGATCAACCACATCTATAGGTAGTTCACCAAGTCCTTGACTGGGGTCAATATTGAGGGATTGAATGGTAACAGTTCCCTGGATACCAAATTGGGAGCTAACGCTGATGTCGCTAGTGCGATTTTGCCGTAAGGTGTCGAAGGTTTGTCCGTTCTGCTGCTGGAGACCCAAGACCCGATTAGCAGTAATGTTAATCTCTCCACCGTTGCCCGTAAAGGCATTAGCAATAATATCGCTATTTTCCCACGGTACGGCAATGACAAAGG
>CAKZMA010001457.1 GCA_937127375.1 uncultured Coleofasciculus sp.
CCCCCGGAATGTATTGTTGAACTAATCCGAACCAATACAAACCCTCTCCAACCTGGCTATCCAAGGAAAAATAATCCCGATAGCGGGGAATTTGAGGATGGGTGAGCTGTTGAAGAACCTCGGCTTCGCGTTCAAATAACTTAAACTCATCCCACTGCATCTGAGGGTTAAATGCCAACAGCTTAACAATCACTGATTCTGGCGGGGATACAGAATGGTCAAACGCCAACCAGGTTTGGCGTCCAGGGTTATTGCCAAAGGGATGATGAAGGTGATAGCGATCGCATAAGACCTGTTCTGCTTGCAGCATTTCCCGTGTAAGTCCTGATCAAGCCTATTTCTCTACTTTAACCGTATTCCTATCGGTTTATCTTTTCTCAGGAGATGATCAGCTCCCCCAGCTCCCAGACGTAGCATGCTACGTCTCTACATGCTCCCCCAGCTCCCCCTTTTCCCTCATCTGCTTGAAAACGGCTGTAAATCAGCTATCCTAGCGTAGGATATCGTTCACCAGAAAACCTCTTATGAACAGGAAAAATCGTGTTGGCAATCGTCATTTTTGGCAAATTTGTGCCAGTCAGCTCGTTACAGCAAGTTTATTTACCCTAGCCTTTCCTGCTACTCCTGTCAGTGCTGGTGTCGATCAGTTTCAAATCTGCGCCGCAGAACTCTTGCGTGCGGGTATCTCTAGGGAAAATGCAGCCAGAACTTGTGCTGAGGCGCTTGAACCCAAGGATTTATCTCTCTGTGTCCTGAAAATCGAACAGTTAACGCCAATTGCGGCGGATGAAGCATTATTCGCTTGTATGCGTGTCCGACGTCCCAAGGAATTGGCAAGCTGTACTGTTGATATTAACCAGCATACTCAAGGATCTGATCCGGTTTCGGTGCTGGCAAATTGTCGCCGCACTCTTCTACCCTTACGTTTTTCTGAATGCGTGATTGGTTTGAGTCGCGAAATTGATTTCTCTGTCGAGGGTGCGCTAGCTACTTGTATTGATGCTGAGGATTTCCCCCGTTAAGTCTTCAAAACTTACTCATTAAGGGGGTTTTTCTCTGGAACTCTAAGAAGATAAAACGAAAGGACGCGGCTTCTAGTCCGTCCTGTAGTATCCGCTTAAAATCCCCCGCGCTCGATTCCGGGGGAGAAGTCAAGATTGAATTGGAATCTCAATCACAAACTCTGTACCCTTTCCCATTTCACTCGTGACCCATAATTGACCTCGGTGCTTTTCCACGATAATTTGGTAACTAATCGTTAATCCTAAACCCGTTCCAGAACCGACGGGTTTGGTGCTAAAGAATGGATCAAATAGCCTCTGACTTACCTCCTCTGTCATTCCCGATCCGTTATCAGCGATGCGGATAATAACCTTTGCTTCGTCTATACTCTCCGTACTAATCTCAATAGTAGGGATTTGGGATTGATTGGGAGTGAGTGGCGATCGCACAAATTCTCTCTCTTCTCCTTCATCCCCTCTAATTGACCACATATCATCCTCTAGTTTTAGGTTGCCATACTTCTCCTCTAAAGCATCAATAGCATTGGTCAGCATATTCATAAATACTTGATTGAGTTCACTGGCATAACATTTCACAAGAGGCAAATTACCATAAGTTTTGAGTACCTCAATTCTCGGTCGTCCGGCTTTAGCGTCTAAGTGGTACTGTAAAAGCAAGAGCGTGTTATTAATATCTTGATTAATATCGACGAACTTCAACTCAGCTTCATGTAAATGGAAGAAATTCTTGAGCAAAGATACAGTTTGGCGAATTCGTTCAGCCCCCACCTGCATTGATTCTAGAAGTTTAGGTAAATCAGATTGGATAAAATCTAGTTCAATCGCCTGAATTTTGCGATTAATTTTCTCAGTTGGATGAGTATAAGTTTGTGTGTAAAGTGTAATCAGATCAAAGAGTTCTTGAATATATTCATTGGCGTGGTACAGGTTGCCATAGATAAAGTTAACGGGATTATTAATTTCGTGGGCAATACCTGCCGCTATTTTGCCAAACGAAGACATTTTCTCCGCTTGAATTAATTGAACTTCCGTTTGTTGTAGCTTGTGTAATGCCTCTTCAAGTTCTAATGTTCGCTGCTTCTCTTGCCGTTGGGATTTTAATAAGCGTTCATTTTTGGCTTGCAGTTCCTTTTGCAAATTTCGCAGCGTCAGATGAGTTTGGATGCGGCTAACAACCTCTTCCGGCTGAATCGGTTTGGTAATATAATCAACAGCGCCAATCTCGAATCCATAAACCTTGTTAGAAATATCTGAAAGGGCAGTCATGAAAATGACTGGAATATCCCGCATTAAATGATTTTCTTTAAGTCGTTTACAAACCTCAAACCCATCCATTCCTGGCATCATCACATCCAAAAGAATCAAATCAGGTTGAGCTGCTTCAACACGCTGGATCGCGGTTTCTCCATCCGTTGCAACCCGTACTTTGAATCCAAACTTTGTCAAATAAGTGAACAGAAAACTCAGATTCGTGGGATTATCTTCAACAATTAATAATTTTCCTTTATCTGCTGTTTTATCCATTGTTTTGCTTGGGTATTCTCACAGTAAAAATACTTCCTTTGTTAATTTCACTGGTTACTTTTATATCCCCCCCGAAACCTTTTAATATCTGCATACAAGTATAAACACCTAGTCCTGTGCCTGTGGGTTGATTTCGCTGTTTTTCCTCACCCTTCAATGGTTTAGTGGTATAGAATGGATCAAAAACTTTGGAGAGATTGTCTGGGGCTATTCCACACCCTGTATCTTGGACATCAATGTAAAGATTGTCTTCATCCTGCCGGGTGATAATTGTTAACGCTTGTTCTTCCTTATCCCACATAGCATCTAGGGCATTACTGATTAAATTATCTAAGATTTGGGAGATATCAGTATAAACTAAAGGAGTTAAGGGAATATGCTCATCCAAGACATATTTCTTTTTAACCTTGTGTTTAAATTGAAGGTTTGCCTGCCAAAAATCGAGTTCTTTTTTTAAGATATCATTAATATTCAGCAAAGTTAACTGCAAGGAGTGATCCATTTTGCTCTTGTGCATGAGATTATCCAGGATTTGACTCATATTCCAGGCAGCTTCAGCCATCTTTTCAATGTAAGCGAATGTCGTTTCTGAAGAAACAGCTTCTTCGGTCATTTCTCCCGTCGCCAAACATTTATAAGATAAAATAAGCTGAATACGATTTCGTAAATTATGGACGATTCCCTGAGTAAGTCGTCCGATTAAAGCGTTTTTTTCTTGTTCAATCAGTTGTTGAGTTCTAGCTTGAACAATTTCTTCGAGATTCTGATTCAAGTGGGCAAGTTCTTCGGTTTTAGTTTGCAGTTGACTTTGCAGATAATAGAGCTTGATGTGAGTCTGAATTCGACTCAGAACTTCTTCTTGATGAATGGGTTTTGTGATATAATCGACAGCACCTAGCTTAAAACCTTGAACTTTATCTACTGTGTCTGAAAGTGCCGTCATAAAGATGATCGGGATATCTCGATTCGATGGATTTTGTTTCAATCGTTTACAGGTTTCAAACCCATCAATTCCCGGCATCATCACGTCTAAAATAATCAGATCCGGTTTTGTGACTTCGGTTCGCTGAATGGCACTTTCACCATCTAACGCCACAAATATTTTGAAGCCAGATCGCGTCAAAAAGTCAAACAAAATACCTAGGTTATGAGGTTGATCGTCAACAATCAACAGCTTGGGGTTTTTGGGGGTTGAATTATCCATAAAGGGTAACGGGTTAAAATTATATTTATATTTGACAATTGATACAATATATAAATTAGCCTAACATAAGCAATAGTATTTTGTTTATACCTTATGGATGATTAATTAGGGCTTATAATTATAAAATTATGGCTTATAAGTTAAGTTTTGTTTACGAGGTATATTGATTAATAAGTTGCTCTATTTTTTTTAGCTGAAAGCCTCTAGCGAGATCATGAATTTGTGTAGCAAAGGGAATCCATTGACTGTTTACGTCTTGCCAATGCTGCGCTTGATCGATCATGCCTTGAATATCCCCCATTGCTAACAATTCCGACAAAATAGCTAATTCTGAAGCAGGTGGCGGAACCAGCGGTGTAGTATTGGTTTCCAATTCAAAAGTTGTTGAATCTCTAGGTTCTTCATAAATACCTTTCACACCTAAATGGACAATCAATAATTCCAGGAGTTGCTGGATTGGCAAAGGTTTTGAGAGAAAGTCTTGGCATCCAGCCGCTAAACTCTCCTGCTGGGTCGTCTCGAAAACATTAGCGGATATGGCAATAATAACCGTCTTTGCGAGCTGAGGCAATTGGCGCAGTCGCCGCGTTGCAGTCAAACCATCTAGTCCCGGCATGATTAAGTCCATTAAGATCAGATCAGGCTGAATCTCAACTGCCTTTTGTAAGCAATCTTGACCATCGACGGCTTCAGAAATGTTTAAGTCGAACGGTGTGAGTAATTCTCGTAATAGAGACCGATTAATCGTATTATCATCAACAATGAGAACAGTTTGCTGTTGTCCTTTAACGCCAATGAGTCGGCGATCGCACAATGACTCCGAGACTTGTCCGTCGGACACATCAGACAACTCTAAATCAAACCAAAATATACTACCTTGACCCAAATTACTACTCACCTGAATCCTGCTACCCATCAGTTGAACCAATTTCTGGCTGATAGCTAGTCCCAATCCAGTGCCTTCAACAGCATGGGTGCGATCGCTTACTTGATGGAAGGGTAAAAAGATTTCGCTTAATTTTTTCGAGTCTATGCCAATCCCCGTATCTTCGACTTGAAAACGAATCTTGGTGATTGGGGATTGGGACATTATATCCCGTTCCCTAAGCAGGGTGGGTTTAGTCACGTTAGCAGTTTCTTGGGTAACCTTATCCGTCAAACCCGCCCCTACGCATTGAGACGCGCCATGGCACGTCTCTACATCTTCAACATAACCAACTTTAAACGTCACGCTACCCTGATCCGTAAACTTCACGGCATTACTAAGTAAGTTAATCAGAACCTGTCGCAACCGTTTCTCATCAGCGATAACATTCTGGGGAAGAGGAGATAAGACTTCATACGTAAAGTCAATCTGTTTTTGGCTAGCACGCAGACGAAAAAGACTGCTGATGCTGCTGAGAAAGGTTGGCAAATGAAACTCAGTTGGGTCAAGTTCTAATTTCTGGGATTCAATCTTAGAAAAATCTAAAATATCATTGATTAGCGTGAGTAAATGTTCGCCACATTGGTAAATAATGTTTAAATTATCTCGTTGAGTTTCGGTTAAATTGGTATCGTTTTGCAGGAGTTGAGCATATCCTAAAATGCCGTTAAGGGGGGTTCTGAGTTCGTGGCTCATCGTTGCCAGGAATTCGCTTTTCGCCCGATTTGCGACTTCGGCGGCGTCTTTGGCTTGTTGGAGTGCCACTTCTATCTCTTTATGCGCCGTAATGTCCCGGGTAACACTTAACACCGACCAAATTGTGCCATCAGCATTAAATTCAGGTACGATGCGAGAGTGAAAAAATTTCATCCCGTTGCTGGTGGGAAAGTCAAACTCAATCAGTTGTTCTTGTCCGGTTGTCAAGACAGATCGCAGCGCTTCATCCCAAAACTGGGCTTTATCGGGCGGCATTCCCAACTCCCCATTGGTTTTACCGATAAAGGTTTGAGTGGAACATTTTGTGACTTGTTTGATTGCCGGATTCACATAGAGATGACGCAATTGGTGATCAAATCGGGCAACAATATCCGGTGAATTTTCCACCAACGCCCTAAATTGTTGTTCGCGGTAATAGAGTGTTTCTTCGGTTTGCTTGCGATCGCTAATATCGCGGTTGCTGGCTCGTTGACCTAGCCATCGTCCATCCTCACTATAGACAGGCTGGCAAGCATGGGCAATCCAACGGATCGATCCGGTGCGAGTAATGATGCGAAAGTCTGTCGAGTAGACATGGGGATTGTCTAACTGTTGGCGGATATGTTCAGTAATTCTCTGGCGATCATCGGGATGAACAATTGCCTCAAGTAAGCGAGGATCATTGAGGAATTCCTCAGCCTGATAACCGGTGATCCGTTGACAAGAGGGAGAAACATAAAGAAAGCTGCCATCGGGATCTCGCCAATATTCCCAGTCATAAGTAAAATCGGCTACGGTGCGAAAGCGTTGTTCACTCTCTTGTAAAGCTTGTTCTGCCTGTTTGCGTTCAGTGATATCATGAGCAATCACATAAACTAATCGTTCTTGCACAAACGGTACGGCTGTCCAAGAAAACCATTGGTATGATCCATCTTGACAGCGATACCGATTCTCAAAAGATTTAACTGTAATCCCAGATGCCAGTTTTCTCATTTGCGCCTGAGTCGCTAGGCGATCCTCGGGATGAACCCATTGGATAAAGGGTTGGGTTTTTAAGGCTTCAGAGGTAAAACCTAGGGTTTTCTCGAAAGCGGGGTTGACATCGATAAAGTATCCCTCGAAGTTAACAATTCCTTGGATATCCAGGGAGAGGTTAAACAAGCGATCGCGTTCTTGTTGGATTTGTTGACGTTCTCTTAATTCGGCTTGAAGTTGGGAATAGAGTTCAGCTTGTTGGATGGCGATCGTGACTTGAGTCGTTAATGAACAGAGGAGTTCAGCTTGCCACGGCTGCCATTGTCTGGTGGTGGTATAGTGATGAGCAATCAGTAATCCCCAAAGGGTTTCATTCTCCAGAATCGGCATCACGAGTTTGGATTTAACCCCAAACTGCCTGAGAGTATCAGCTAAACAGGGTACTATGTCATCCTGTTCGACATCAGCAATGGTATGAATTCCCCCGCAACAGTAAAATTGATGACAAGCTGGGGGAAAGATTAATTCAGGCAGGGAATGTTCCTGGGGAACTGAACAGTCTGAGGCTAAGGCTTGGGCGACAAGGTTTCCCGTACCATCACGATGAGTCTGGTAAATCACCACCTGATCACAAGCCAACAATTGCTGCACTTGGGTTACGGTGGTGTTCAGAATCTGATTCAGATCTAAAGACTGGCGAATCTGTTGAGCGATCGCACTAATTAACCGTTCTTGTTGAGCTTGCAGATGCACCGCAGCTTCGGCGCGTTGGCGTTCCTGAATTTCATGGTTTAAGTTGTCATTAGTACACTGGAGTTCTTGGGTACGCTCAATGACTCGTTGTTCTAACTCAGCATTGAAGCGATAGATTTGGGTTTCAGCTTGTTTGCGATCGCTAATATCGATCACTGTACCCAGCATCCGCACCGCTTGACCTGTTTGATCATAGATAAATTTTCCCTTCCCCTCAATCCAGTGAATACTCCCATCTGACCACACCACCCGAAATTCATGATCATATTCATGCTGTTCTAACTGAGAACGGTTCGCCGCTTGTTTAACAGCTTCTCGGTCATCCGGATGAATACAAGCCTCAAACGTCTTGTATGTGCCATCATAAGTACCTGGAGTCAAGCCAAACAGCAGTTCATGATACTCTGACCAACGAATCTGATTCGTCAGCAGATTCCAGTCCCAAATGCCCATCTGAGCCGCATCGAGAGCCAGGTTAAGGCGTTCTTCACTTTGGCGCAACTCGGCTTCTACCTGTTTGCGATCGGTAATATCTCGCAAAATGGATAAATGGCGATGAGGAATCACATTAGCAGTTGCCGCATATTCCGTCTCCCGGATTGTCCCATCCCGACGCCGGATACGAAACTCCCCCTTTACCTGTCCCTGTTCCAGAAACATACGCCACGCCTCTTGGAAATCCAACTCCGAGTCAGTAAAATCTGAGATGCGGCATCCTAAGAGTTCCTCTCTAGATAAACCAAACAGCCGACAAGCCGCCGGATTGACCTCAACATACTGTCCTTGATCATCCGCGATCGCCATGGCGTCGAGCGCTTGATTAAACAGTGCCTGAAATAGCGATAAAGAGTGACTGTCACTGTTGCTATACATAGCGTATACTATTTATTGATTGACTCTCATCAGTTGGGATGTGATGTGAACAACCGCTGCTCATCCTCTTGACTACAGCACCATCACCCTATATATCGGATAAGGTCTAATTTGAGTTGATTTCAAACGTTGGTAGAGAAATTCTCCCCAAAAAACGATT
>CAKZMA010001458.1 GCA_937127375.1 uncultured Coleofasciculus sp.
GTTCCTGCGGTTAATCCTGTCTTTGCCCGCCACGAGACGTTTCATCCTCGGTTTGGCTGGCTGAAGAAGGGTTTTGACAAGGCAACTGAAGATCCAGGAATTTTTTTGAGTCCGGATGCACCTGTACGTTTGGGCGTGGGGAAGAATATGGTGCGCTCGATTCGTTACTGGTGTTCGGCGTTCAAAGTGCTGGACAATGATAGTCCCTCAGAATTTGGCAAACAATTGTTGGCGGATAACGCTTGGGATGAATTTCTAGAAGATCCCGCCTCGCTGTGGCTACTCCATTGGTATCTCCTCAAACCCACCTGCTCGGCGACGGCTTGGTATTTTGCGTTTCATGTCTTTCGTCCGGTTGAATTTTCAGCCGATGATTTATTTGAGGCGCTTTGTGACTATAGGGATAGTCTGGGTAGTCGTATTGTCGATGCCTCACTAAAAAAAGACATCACCTGCATCTTGCGGATGTATGTAGAACCCGATACCAAGACAGGCGTGAGTGAGGATTCCATTGACTGTCCTTTTGCCGAACTTGGCATTATCCAAACCCTAGGGAACTCAAAGCACTACAGATTTCAAATGGGTGCAAAAACTAATCTCCCCGCCGAGGTTGTCGTTGCTGCTTGTTTGGAGTTTGCCGCGTTTAAAGGGAATCAGAAAACCATATCCATTGCCAGTCTTACCTTTGATCCAGGTAGCCCGGGTTTGGCGTTCAAGCTGAATGAAAGTGCTGTCTGTGACGCCATTGAACAGGTGGGGCGGTTCTCAAAGGATCTCACTCTCTCTGACTCAGCGGGATTGATTCAGTTTTCCTTCAAAAAGCAGGCAAAGGCGCTAGCACACGATATCCTAGACAGGTACTACAGTACCAGAAGACGCGGTGGGGCAAAGTAATGAAACGACCATTATCTGACTATTTCAGCCTCAATCGGCGCTATTCTCGCTCGATTAATTTAGAGCGAGATTTGCAGCAACTTGATGCCCTGGAGGGGTATGTTCCCACCACTCGCTCTGTTGATGCCCTCAGACGAATTTTAGCGGGTTGGCAAGACTCCCAATCCCAGCGGGCTTGGACGCTAACCAGTGTCTATGGCACGGGGAAGTCGGCGTTTGCTCACTTTGTATCGGCTCTATGTGCCAAAGACAATGATCAGATTAAGCAGCAGGCGCTGGAGATTGCTCGAAACGCTTTGGGCGCTGATAGTGCAGAGTATTGTCGTCTCAGGGAAACACAACCCAAGCAAGGTTTAGTCAGAGCCGTGGCTACGGCACAGCGAGAACCGATTGGTAACACGGTGATTCGGGCTTTAGCCAGAGGTATTAAGCTATTCTGGTCATCAGCAGAGATCTCAAAAATAGCCATTGCTGGTCAACTTTTGGACTGGGAAGCGGCAATTGCCAATGGAGAAACCGTTGATAGCCGAGGGCTTCCTCAGATAGTGCAGGAACTTGCTCAGGCGGCTCAAACGGGTGTCTTTTTAATTATTGATGAGTTAGGCAAAAATCTAGAATTTGCTGCCTATAACGAAGGGGCGGAAGATTTATATTTGTTGCAGCAGTTAACTGAACTGCCCAGAGAGGGACATTATCCTGTGTATATACTGGGGATACTGCACCAAGCCTTTGCTGAATATGGTCAGAGATTAGCCTCTGTCCAACGGAATGAATGGGCAAAGATTCAAGGGCGGTTTGAAGATATCCCTTTTACAGAATCGGCGGGACAAATGGTGCGGTTGATTGGTCAAGTTATTGATCAATCCCAGGCAGAAAGTTTTCATTGTGCGATCAATAACCAAGCAGAGGAATGGTTGGATGAGCGCTGGAAAGATATCGCCATGGCGGAAGAACTGACGCCACAAGTTCTGGGATCGGTGTATCCGTTACATCCCCTCTCAGCGTTAGTGTTGCCCATGCTATGCGCTAAGTATGGGCAAAATGACCGCTCACTCTTTACGTTTCTCACCAGTTCTGAACCCTATTCATTTAAGAAGTTTCTAGATGAAACAACGGTGCAGGGTGATCCATTGCCAACCCTGAAATTGGATCGGGTTTATGATTATTTCGTTGAAGCCACCGGATTGGGTTTAGGTTCTCGATTGGGTTTGCAACGGTGGGTAGAGATTCAGAACTTAATTGCCGATGCCAAACATCTGGATACGGATTCGCTTAGGGTTTTAAAGACCATTGGCTTGCTTAACTTAGTAACAACAACGGGTGCGGTGAAAGCCACTCACGAACTGGTGACGCTGGCAATGTGCGATTCACCCAATCAGGAACAAGATCAGCAGTATTGGGATGATATTATTGACCGTTTATTACGACGAAATGTAATTACCCATCGTCGGTTGTTGGATGAACTGCGGCTTTGGGAAGGCTCTGATTTTAATGTCGAAGGCGAAGTGGCGGCGTTGATTGAGCAAGAGCGATCGCCTCTGTCTAGTCTGTTGTCACAAACCTATCCCCTAAAGCCATTAGTAGCCGGGCGACATAGTTATAAAACAGGTACGTTGCGGTATTTTGAGCGACAATATGTTAATCGGACACAGGATTTAGCGCAACTACGTTGTCAGAGTAAAGATAGTGATGGATTAATTGCTTGTTGGGTGGATGAAGAATTACCCAGTCAAGCCCCGACTTTGACCGCCGATGGGAAGCCATTAATTGTTTTGTGTGCCAAAAAACTGGGTATTCTGCGAATTAGGGCGCTAGAATTTGCCGCACTTGATAAAATTCAGAGTAGTGCGGCTCAACTTCAGACGGATGCGGTGGCGAGACGGGAAGTTCAGTATCGGTTATTCGAGACGAAACGATTACTTGATGAAAGTTTGAGTCAAGCCTTTGATGTAGCCGTTAATCAGAATGTTTGTTGGATTCAGGGAAAACGAGAAACCATCAACCATGCGACAGACTTGAATACCAAGTTATCAGAGGTTTGTGACAGGGTTTATCTGAAAACACCGATTCTTTGGAATGAGTTGATTAATCGCCGCGAACTGACGTCTCAAGGCGCTAAGGCGAGACGGGAACTGATTGAGGCGATGTTGGAAAATGCCGAGGTAGAAAAATTAGGATTAGAAGGGTATGGTCCAGAAGTCGCCATGTATTATTCTCTACTTGGTGAGACAGGGATTCATCGACAGGAGGAGGACGGTTGGGGATTCTATCCACCGGATAAAAACTCCAATGTTTGGACGGTTTGGCAGGCAATTGAGGCGTTTCAAAAAGCGGCGAATGATAAACAAAACCCCTTAGACAAACTTTACCAACAATTAGAAGCACCACCATTCGGTGTCAAGCAAGGGTCGATTCCAGTGCTGTTAGCGGCAGTTTTGCTGTACCATACCGATGATGTCGGGGTTTATAAAGATGGGACATTTATCCCGATTTTGGGTTCAGAGCATTTTGAGCTATTGGTGAAAGATCCCTCCCGCTTTGCGGTTAAATATTTTGAAGTTGTGGGGTTGCGATCGCGTGTCTTTAAGGAACTCGAAGCGGTGTTGAAATCGCCTCAGTCTCGAATGCCTGCGGGAGTCAGGAATGTAACTCTTTTGGCGGTGGCAAAGCCTCTATTTCAGTTTGTGAAAAAGCTACCTGAGTACACGTTGAAAACCAGGAGTCTCAGTTCAGAAGCACAAGCGGTTTTACAAACCTTAAAGCAAGCCCAGGAACCCGACGTATTACTGTTTAAATCCTTACCGGAAGCTTGCGGGTTGCCAGCTATTGGTACGAATGAAGTTGACGAGGGTAAGACGGCGAAAACCTTACGGAAAAAGTTAGTGCAAGCGCTGCACGAGATTCAGACAGCTTATGACTGCTTGCTGAGTGACTGTAAATCACGATTGCACGATGCGTTTGGGATTAGCAGCAATGAAGCTAAATTGCGGGAAGAATTAAGGGTGCGAGCCAGTCGCCTAGCGGGACAATGTGTTGAGCGGATGCTGAAAAGTTTTACCCTAGCGGCAACGGATGAAACCAAAACGGATGCCGAATGGTTAGAAGCCCTAGTCATGATTGTGGCAGATAAGCCGGCTGAGTCTTGGAGTGATGAAGATATGACTCAGTTTGAAATTA
>CAKZMA010001459.1 GCA_937127375.1 uncultured Coleofasciculus sp.
CAATTTTAATCGGCGATATCGTCTTCCACTGTGGCTTCAACCGGAATAATCGAGTCACCAAAAGTTGCTGTCCGCAGTACGGTTCACCGTTAACCAAGAAAGCCGCAATTTGATGTGATGTCATGACTTCTTTCACCAACCGCACCTGCTGCTTAAAATCCATTATGAGCAGCAAATCAAACAGTAAATGAGGCGGCGTTTGAATTGGGAGAACGTTCTGTTGGGTTTGAACTTCTACAATGAGTTCATCAATGTGTAGCTGAATATCTCGACCCACATCTTCACGAATCACTTCTAATAAAGCACAAAGGGAAGGTTTACCGGGTTCAATTTCACCAAACCTTACCAATTCCTGCACCATATTCGGAATAAAAATATTGATCGGTTGATTCCAAACCAAGTTCAACACATCAGTTCTGATGCCTAATGCTCTAATCAAATACCCTTGACGTTCCTTCTCATCTTGTAAATGCGGTCTGAGCAAAAGCAATAATTTATGAACAGTCTTGCTACTAATTACCATCACTCAACTATCTCGGTAAACGGGCATAAACCTCCGGCGCGTTGGTCTGTAAATCCTTCAACACAGCCATCATACTCGTACCTGCATTCCTTAAATAACGTTGCTGTGTTCCCGGTTCAACTAACATCCCGCCACTATGATGAATCGCAATCACCTGAAAATCATCGTCAAACACAGGTGAACCGGAAGAACCCGGTAAGGTACTGGTGGTATATTGCACCACGTTGGCATCAGCATAGGCGATAAAGTTATTCTGCATCGAGATTTTCTTCAGATGTCCACCTGGATGCTGAATGATGGCTACGCGATCGTCTCTCCGCATTGGCTTACTCTTGAGGACAAGGGGACTGCCAAAGTCTGGCAAATCTTTGAGGGATACAATTGTATAGTCTAATTCAATATTGGTGTAAAATGCACCTTCCGGTAACGCTTGGGTTGTCTGTATTTCACACTCTTTACCGTTAATATCCAGTTGGTAATTGAAGGTATATTCAGTCTGTTCAGCTTGCTCCCGACTGGCAATAACATGATTGTTCGTCATCAATAAATCCGGTGCAATCATAAAACCTGTACCCGCACCTATTGGAGTACGCAGATGAGCCACAGCTTTTGATGCTTCAAGCGCCAAGTTTAAAAGGTAAATGTGGCGTAGAGTATTTTCCCCAATAATCTTTTCCTGTACATCAGCCACACTACTCGTTCCCCGCCATCGGTCAATTAAGCGGTCAGGGGTAGCTGGGACATCGAGGGGATACTTTTGAAATAACTCTAGAATAAAGTCTGAATCTTCATCACCAGTAAAGGGCTGAATGTAGTTGAGGAAAACGCTTAAAGCTTCTTTGCCGTAAGCCACCTGTCCGAACTGTAACAAGAAGCGTACCACTTCCACAGAAACACCCATCGGAGTACCATCCAAATCCAGCCGTGCTAGGATTACATCCACCTGGGGTACACCTTCTAACGCACCTGCAACTAAACGTCTGCGATCGCGTACATTAGCAAAGTCGGGTAAATTCTGAACAATGCGGGTGAGTCGGTTGAAGTCAGGCTGGGATAACTTAACGGTCACATTTACTGCTCCTATTCAAGAGAACTACTACATTTTGGCTTAATTTTAATGCCCAATGTTATCATGCAATCTATCTTTTCGTTTAGGTTTTAACGGCTAGGGCGTATCACACGAATTAATTGACCTGCCCAGGATTCTTCTGCCGTTATCGCTTCGTTGATACGAGTTGCCATACGAGGTCGATTCGTATCATTACAGCTTATTGCTGACAGCAAATGCTAATACCTCTTCATCAGGAATTCCTAGGTTAGCATTTCCCGCTTCCTGCACAGTCAAGACATCATGTCCCATTGTCCGAAGCTGTTCACTAACGTCCCGTGGAAACTGCTCATCAGCATACAAACGTGCCATTGGCTAGACAACCTGATTATTGGCGCGAATCACTGCTGCAATTTCTTCGGGATGAGCATCTGCATACGCCCAAGCATTGACCAGATCAGCCGCACTGATGTGAGGATAGTCTTGTAGGAGTTGGGCTTCACTGATGCCAAGCTGTTGGGCTTCAACTAATAACCAAACGGCAATTCGGGTTCCGGCAATACAGGCTTCTCCACCACAAATACCAGGAGTGTTGCTGATTCCTTTGCCGCCCGTTCTCAGGGTTTTGGTCAGACTCTGAATGATGTCTGCTTTGTCAGCAGGGGATAGGCGAAGAAGCTGATGTTCCAGTTCCTGACGAGTCATAGAATACAGGGATAATTGAAAATTATCTTTATTGTAGCGATCGCGCTCTGCGTCCAGTAATCCCAGCCATCACGCAACTTGGGGTAAACGTTCTAACGCCCCTGCAACCAAGCGTCTGCGATCGCGTACATTAGCAAAGTCTGGTAAATTCTGAACAATGCGGGTTAGTCGGTTGAAATCTGGCTGGGATAGTTGAACGGTCAATGTTACTGCTCCTATGATAAGAGGATTGTTCTATTCTGGCTCAGGGCAAGATTGAGTTGTTACGGCTTATTAGTCTTATGGGGTGATTACTCCCCAATTCGAGTGTGTTGGCACAGCCTCTCTGCAACCGAATTGCCCTAATCTACGTTTTCCTGTTGGCGTTTTTCGATTTCTGCGATCGGCAATAGCAACGTCTCCTGTAATTTCTGCTTCACCTCACTGCTAACCATATAATTACTACCCAAGCATTCCACTAGCAATGAATTGGCTTGATGGTAAAGTCTCAATAATTCCCTCTGTTGTTCGCTGAACTGCAATCCAGCACAGTGACAGTGATAGTTATTATGTTGAATTATTACCCTTTTGAGATCCTCTATCCAAATAGAACCATGGATCTGCCACCATCGCTCAAATTCTTCCCGATTACTGCCAGATGTATCTGGCAACAAGTCCTTTAGGTGTTGTAGATCCTGCTCCATTGCGGCATCGAAAATTAATTTAGGCAAGAAAGAGAAATTAAGCTTTACTGTTAAATTAAAGCCAAAAAATTCATTGATAAAACTGTCAAGTTTCCATCGATAATTAGCCAGATAAGGAGCAAGGTTAGGAATCAGGGTAAGGCTTCTAATTAAAGCAAGACCAGTAATAGCATAAGCCCCATCTAATTCATTCTCAAAGTAGAAGGCTCTCACCGCAGAGCGTGGATAGGAAACTTCAACCGATTCAGCTTTTCGATTGATCCAAGTAAGAAGTCGCTGGAGCTTCTCATCTCCTTGCAACAGAGCATCAGTCTGCTGTTTCATCAATTTCAGCACACAATCTGCATTGGGTAACATTCCCCCTATCAATAGAAAAACTTCTCGCCAATGATAATTTGTTATCTTTTCCACTATGCCTTGAAAATCTTTCTGAATATAAAACCACTTTGCCACTAAATACTCTTGAAATGTCAGATGTGAAAATGACCAAACTGTCTGACTTCGCTTAATTAACAATCCATGCTGTGATTCAATCGCCTTTAATACCGCCCGACTATCTCGCTGTCCAGTGTCCAGAAACTCAGCAATATACTGCTCTAACTCCTCCTGCTCAAACAACACATATTGCTCTTGCTCAAACTTCTTCACCGCCAAATAGCTCAATAACTCTAGCTTTCGCTCTACCGACAAATCCCGATAAATCTCATCCCGCTCAATCTCCCGCGATTTATCCCACTTCTCCAGCAGCAACTCTAACCCCTCCTGATAAAGCTTGGAACGCTTCGAGTAAAATTTCTCCGTCTGGTGAAACACCAGACAAGTCAAACTCAGCAAAATCGGCGTAATCGCTAACTCCCGAATCGGCTTATTCTCCTCCAAAAAAAGCTGTTCCAGAAACTCCCGCGCCTTTGCCAATCCCGCCGACTCATCCCGCACTACCGCCTTAAACCAATGTTCTGCAAATGCTCGCACTTGGGCTTCATTAAAATCTGCCACCTCCACATAATCAAACCGCTCAAACCGCGATTCCTGGCTCTGCGTCCGACAGGTTACAATAACCTGCACCTGCGGATAAGTACGAGCAAACTGTTTGATTTGCTTCGTGATTTTCT
>CAKZMA010001460.1 GCA_937127375.1 uncultured Coleofasciculus sp.
TCAATGACATAAGACAAAGGACAAATGACATAAGACATAAGACCAATGACAGACTATTCAACCTTGAACTGATCCGCACTCATTTGCAGATTTTGCGCCATCGTCAACAAACCTTGGAACGATGAAGACATCTCCGTCGAATTCTCCACCGTTTGGTTAGCAATCGTCGCCACCTGAGTCATGGTTCGGGTAACCGACTGTAACTCCTGACTCTGAACTTGAGTCGCTTGAGTAATTCCCGCTACCACCTGACTAATCTGACTCGTAGCTTCGACGATCGCATACAAATACTCCCGCGCTTCATTCACCTGGTTTGTACCCGATGCAACCTGCTGAATCCCCGTTTCCATAACTGATGACACCTCAGCCGTACCCATCTGGATTTCCTGCACCAATTGGGCAATCTCCGTCGTCGCTTCCGCCGATTGACGCGCCAGAGAACGGACTTCATCCGCAACCACGACGAACCCTCGTCCATACTCACCCGCGCGGGTAGCTTCAATTGACGCATTCAACGCCAGCAACTGGGTTTGAGTCGTAAAGTTACTAATCAAATTCACCACTCGCGACACCTTCTGCGTCGATTCACTCAAACGCTTCAGCCGCTTACTGGTTTCCGCCACAGTTTCCCGGATATCCATAATCCCATCCACCGTGCGGTTCATCGCCTCATCCCCAGCTTGAACCGTTTTGTTCGCCTGTTGCACCGCTTCTTCCACCTGTTGAGCGCTAGCCCCCACCGCTTCGGTGGAATTCACCATCATCTGAATCTGTTCCAAGGTGTTTTCCAGCGCCTGGAACTGGCGTTGGGCTTGCTGCGCCAATCCCGCGATCGCGGTTTCACTGGCTTGGGAGGTTTGTGCCACTTGGCGAGAGGAATCCTGTACCTGTTTCACAATCCCCCGCAGACTTTGCAGGGTATTATTATAGGCATCCGCCACCGTTCCCACTTCATCTTCGGTAATCGGTGCTCGCACCGTCAGATCCCCTTGTAACGCCGGACGTACTGCCATTAGCAGTTGAATTACCCCCTGTTGTAATTCTTCCTTCGCCGCTTTCTCCCGTTGCGCCGCCGCCATCAATTGCTGCGACTGTTCCTGAACTTGTTCCAAGGATTGCGCTTGCTGGAGAGCAATCCCTAACTGAGTTGCCATCTGCGCCAAGAGTTTAACCTCTCCCTCTTCCCAGGTACGGGATTCACTGTTTTGATACACCCCCAGCAATCCCCAAAGTTTTTCCCCTTGGAATAGGGGGGTGATGATGTACGCTTTAGTCCCCCACTGCTGCAAAATCTCCCGGTTAAACGTCAACTCCGTGGCTTGGCTAATGTCGTTCACCGCCGTAGTCTGATTTTGGCGATACACACCGCCCTCGCTTTGTTGCAACACCGGATCATTCACCTTTGCCAGTTGGCTACCAATAACCTTGACGTAGGAACCCCCCACATCTTCAATCACAACTTGCCCACTCCAATCGGAATTAAAGCGATAAACCGCCACCCGATCCGCATTCAGCAGGAGTCGCAATTCCTGACTTGTCGCCTGCAACAAAATCTCTGGGTTCAAGGTTCCTTTCTGCAAGCGCTCAGCAATCCGTTGTCCAGTTTTATACAGCAGGTTGATAAAGTTACTTTCCCGTTTCGCTAACTGGGCGAATTGATCTGACTGCTGTCGCGCCTGATCCAAATAGTAGAGCCGTTGTAATGCCGTTCCTACCCCTTGAGCGACTTGAGTTAGCGCCGTGATTTCGTTACTTGTCCAATGGCGAGATCCACTATTTTGATAAGCACAGAGGATTCCCCATAACTCATCGGCGACGAAAATCGGGGCGAGGGCGTAAGCTTTGACCTCAAACTGTTCTAAAATTTCAACGTGACAATCGGAGTGACCGATAGTATGGATATCGTCCACAGCAAAGCTTTCCCGATTCCGATAACGACCCCCTTGAGTTTCTTGTAAATAGGTATCTTCCCAGACGGTGCGGATATCGGGACCCACTAAGGGCGTCCATCCCGTCGCCACCGACTCCGCTACAAACACGCCACTCCAATCCGGTTCAAACTGATAAACCGCCGTGCGATCGCACTTGAGTAATTTCCGCAGTTCACGGGTGGATGTATTGTAGATGGTGGCAATATCCTCGCCATAGCTCAACTTAGTCAGAACACTGGATACCGTTTCCTGAGTTTGGGCAATCGTCGCGAGTTGGGTGGATTGGTCTTGTAACTGGTGCAGGTATTGGGATTGTTTCAGGGCGATGGACAATTGATACGCCACCTGCTTGACAAATTCCACTTCTTGGTTTCTCCACTTGCGTGGACGACTGCATTGGTGAATACAGAGTAATCCCCACAATTCGATCCCCTGCATAACGGGTGCGACCAAATTCCCGCGCACTTGGAATTTGGAGAGGGTATCAATATAACAGGGGGCTAAATTGGCGTGATGGATATCCGCCACTGCCCACACTCGTCCCTTGCGATAATTTTCCGCATGTTTTTCACCAAAGCAATGATCATCAACTGTTATCGACAGCGCAGAGGGAAAACCAGCGACGACCCGTTCAGACACCATTTCTCCCTGATCAAACCCCGATTCGGGATCAAAGCGATAAATCCCCACGCGATCAGCCCCCAAAAAGGTTTGTAGTTCCCCACAAGCCGTCTGGAAAATCTGATCCAGGTCTTGAGATTGGCTAATTTTGCTGATAATTTGAGCCGTGACTCGTTCCAAGTCGGCGGTTTTCAGCAGTTGCTGGGATTGGGTTTGTAATTGCTGCAAATAATCTGCCTGTTGCAGCGCTACGCCCAGTTGAGATGCCACTTGTTTGAGCAAGCGCACTTCACCGTCTTCCCAGTGGCGTGTCCCTGTGTTTTCAAAGGCACTGAGTAATCCCCACAGCTTGTCACCTTGGAAGATAGACACCACAGCGCAGGATTTGACGCCATAGTAGTCTAACGCCTCAACATGACAATCCGTCAGCGTACCATCGTGAACATCGTCTACCACAAACGGTTCATTGTCCCGGAAGCGTCCCCCATGGTATTCATTCAGATAGGGATCTTCCCAGCCACTCCCGACTAACTTAGGAAATCCGCCCGACTCGGATTCACAGATAAAGTCGCCGAAATAGTCCTCCCGGAACTTATAAATCGTCACCCGTTCCGCATTCAGCAGTCGCCGCACTTCCTGAGTGGTGGTTTCAAACACCTTGTCAATGTTGAAGGGTTGACGAATCTTATCCACGACTTTGGCTAACGCCCGCTCTCGTTCCGCCTCTTTCGCCTGTTGCTCAGATTTCACCTGAATCTGATGCACATATTCGGCTTGTTGTAGGGCGACGCCGAGTTGGTTGGCAACTTGCTTGAGTAATTGGACTTCGCCTTCTTCCCAATGACGGGTACTGGTGTTTTGAAAGGCACTGAGTAATCCCCACAGTTTTTGCCCTTGGAAAATCGAGACAATGGCGCAGGATTTGACCTCATAGTTTTCTAACGCCTCGATGTGACAATCGGTGAGATTGGCGGTGTAAATGTCATCAACAACTAAGGCTTCATTGTCGAGAAACCGTCCGCCTCGATGTTCGTTGAGATAGGGATCTTCCCAACCACTCCCCACAATTGGAGAAAATCCTCCGGTTTGCGATTCACTGACAAAATCACCGAAATAATCGTCGCGGAATTTATAAATGGTGACGCGCTCAATATTGAGCAGTTTACGCACTTCTTTGGTGGTGGTTTGGAAAATCTTCTCTAAATCCGTGGTTTGACGAATTTTCTCGATCACCCGGGCGATGGTGCGTTCCCGTTCCGCCGCTTTTGCTAATTGTCCAGTTCGCGCTTGTAAACTGTCCAGGTATTCGGCTTGCTGGAGGGCGACACCAAACTGACGCCCGACTAATGCCAGTATGTTAAGCTCTGAGGCTTCCCATTGACGCGGACCTGAGTTTTGGAAGGCGGCGAGTAATCCCCAGAGTTTTTCTCCTTCAAAAATGGGCGCGATCGCGTAAGCTTTTGCTTCAAATTGTTCCAACAGATCGATGTGACAATCAGCTAACCCAGCGGCGTAAATGTCATTCACACCATTGGTTTCTTCGTTACGATAACGCCCACCTCGGGTTTCTTGGAGATAGGTATCCTCCCAAACTGTTTTGATATCCGGACCGACTAAGGGTACCCAGCCAGGAGCAACGGATTCGGCGATAAATTCCCCACTCCAATCTTGATTAAACCGATACACCGCTACGCGATCGCACTCCAGTTGCTGACGGATTTCCCGTGTGGCGTTACTCAAGACTTGGGGAATATTCAGCGATCGCAAGATGTTCTTGAGAATTTTCGCCGCGACTTGACCGACTATTTTGGTATTTTTGTTTTGGCTGCGGAGTTGGCTATACAGTTCTCCTGGTTGCAGGTTAAGAGCAAGTTCTGTTGTCACCTGATACAGCAGGTTGATTTCGGAGTCTTGCCAAGTGCGGGTTCCAGAACATTGCTGAACAATTAATAATCCCCAGGTTTGTTTACTAAACAGAATCGGTAAACTCAAGCTGGCTTTAACTTGAAACCGTTTCAGCAGTTGCAGTTGATAGGGACTGGTTACACCTTGATACAGATGACTCAGGGTGACAACCTGTTGCTGCTGATATTCGATTTGACTGTTTGCGCCAAAGGTTAAGGCGGGTAAGGATTCACCCAAACATGGAGTATACCCCGCAACCCTGGATTCGGCGCGAACCACGCCCTCGGTGTCAGTTTGAAATTGATAAATCAGAACGCGATCAACTTGGAAATACTCCCGCACTTCAGCCACAGTGGTGTCTAGCAGCGTATCAACGGTTTCTATCGTAGACGCACGACGCATCCGTTGAGCAACCGCTAACAGCCACTGGCGTTGTTCCTGAAAATAGGTTTCGATATTGACACCCATCTCAGGCTGAGACTCATTCGTCACGCGATCGCCATTACTAATTTTATGAGCGGAATCGTTCTCCGCATCAGGGTTGAGTACTTGCTTCGATTGTTCGAGTTCTTGCATAATTTCGATGTGTCTAGTCCTAATATGTCCGCGATCTGCGATCGGAAAAAATGGGGAAAGTGAGGAAAATAGAGAAAGTAAAGTTTTGACCCTTTATTCCCTAGTCGGACATGGTTTGTAGGGGCGGGTTTAGAAACTTTTTTATCGCTATTGATGGTAACGTTTGTGCAAAACCCGCCCTCATCTCCCCTATCTCCCTCATCTTCTTCATTTTTCACTCACGATGCCTTTGCCAAAGGGGATAATGGCTAATGGCATTAATATTCAAAACGATGCCCTGATCTTCAGGGAGAGAACCCAGAATAAACGGCAACAGTTTAGGTGGAAATACACCCGGAACAGCAGGCTGCAAATGTTGCAAATTGTGGTATTCGATGTCATTAACTTGGGAAACAACAAGTCCGATCGATTGCTCATTTACCTGCACCACTAACACCACCAAAGCATCAGCCAATTGCCATTGTTGGTCTAATGATAAATAGCCCAGCAACTGGCTCAGATCAACCAGCCAAAGCATATCGCCACGCCAGTTGCAGATCCCTAAAACACAACCGGGCATTTCCGGAACAGGCAGAATGTCTCTTACATTGACCCGTAGTACTTCCCCAATTTGTTCCAAGGGCAATAGGGCACTATCTTGGTGACTCATAGGAAAACGAAGTAACCGCCGCTGTGTTTCTGGGGGTGAAGGTTTAAGGTTGAGTGAATCAAGACTCGTGGTTAAGAGGATTGAGTCAAGTGAATTTGTCATTTTTTAGGGAACAGGGAACAGGGAACAGCTAAACTAGTGTAAATTTATTAATGATTTTCATTAATTCCTGTTGATCGACTGGTTTAGAAATATAGGCATCAGCACCTAGCATTGAACCCCATAACTTATCAGCATCTGTGCCTTTTGTTGAACACATCACCACAGGAATTTTCTTGGTGTCGATGTTTGTTTTAATCTCGCGGCAAAGTTCAAAACCACTTTGACCCGGTAAAATAACATCAAGAATCACTAAATCAGGTTTTTTAGCTTGAAGTTTTATATGGGCTTCCTCTCCACTTGTTACACTCACTACGTTAAATCCGGCTTGTCTTAAATAACGAGTCAGCACCTGAGTTTCTGTTACACTATCTTCCACTAAAAGAACAGTTGTCATAGTTAATCCAATGTTTGCGATACACAACCTTTGCAGTTTTTAGTTCAGTCATAAATACTGAACAATATTTAATTACTCATCGGTACAGATTTGGTCGGTAAATACTTCTGCAAAGTACTCAGCACTTTTTGTTGAGTAATTGGCTTTGGCAAAAACCCAGAAGCCCCCACCATCTTGGCACGCACCCGGTCTACAATGCCATCATTTCCGGTCAGAATAATCACGGGGATATCCTGAAAAACCGAAACACGGCGAATTTGAGAACAAATTTCATAACCATTCGCGACAGGCATCACCAAATCAAGGAAGATCAGATCCGGCTTATTTTCTAGAAGCTTAACTAGGGCTTGCACGGAATCCTCGATTGAGACAAACATATAACCCGCTTCCTTTAAAATATAACCCATCATTTGCGTGTCAAGCCGACTATCATCAATGTAAGCAATTATCGCATTTGCTGATTTAGAGGAGGATGACGGGCGAGAAGACTTTCGTGATGTAAGTTTGCCATTTTCATTAGATTTATCCTCAACAACTTTACGAGGTAAAATAGAACGTTTCAAGTCCTCAACTTCAATTAATCCAATTAAATGTTTATTAATATAAGGGGCAATCGAGTGAGTTAGGGGCAGAGGACTTTGTTTTAACTTAACCGCTAAATCCCGAAGCGTTTGTGTCCCATCTGCAAAAGCTGTTAGATTGCGATAAGCAGAGGGTGATGTCTGCTGGCGCAACTGATCTGCCTGCAAAATTTTGGGGGCAAGATTCGGTGAAAGGTCAGCTAAACCCGCTTTTTGCCAAGCTTGCCAATCCTGAAAAACTTGCTGCCAAACGCGCTCCGCCCGTACCACAACCCACCCTAAATCGATGGAATCTTGAGGAATGACTCGGTAGCTTAAATACATTCCAGAATGATAGTTTTGTTGTTCCCCTGCTTGGATAATATCAAAAAGGACTTCGCTGGTATGACCTTGAACAAGTGCTGTCATTTGTCCCACGGGGATTTGTCCTTGTTTCACTTGTGTGGCTAATGACTCATAATCTTGATATTGAATCGGCTCTCCTTCTTGCGTTACAGCATTAACAGCCACCGAAGGACAGTGCAATGATAGCTGACGAAACCAACGACGCACAGGATGTACCTTACTGTCACAACCAATCAAACTGCCGACGCTAAAAAATAGCTTCCACTGCTGTTGTTGAGGATTGGTAATGTTGAAATCTAACTGACCTGTAAATTGTTGACTCGCACAATTTTGAATGCGTTTTAGCAGTTCTTCTGTGGTAAAAACGACATCATGTTTTGTTATAGTCCAATGAGTTGATCGAACAGATAAAGGAGCAAGCATTTTT
>CAKZMA010001461.1 GCA_937127375.1 uncultured Coleofasciculus sp.
TTGAGCAACGGAAACGCAATCACATCCCGAATACTTGCCGAATCCGTTAATAACATCACCAAGCGGTCAATACCAATTCCTAACCCCCCTGTCGGTGGCATTCCATACTCTAACGCCGCGAGAAAGTCTTCATCAACCCCTTGGGCTTCCAAATCTCCAGCGGCTTTGCGGGCGGCTTGTGCTTCTAAGCGTTCCCGTTGATCAATCGGATCAGTTAATTCAGAAAAGCTATTCGCCGTTTCCCGTCCAGCAATAAATAACTCAAAGCGTTCTACTAATCCCGGCTTGGAACGATGGGGTTTAGCCAGAGGAGAAATTTCAATCGGGAAATCAACAATAAATGTCGGCTGAATCAGCGTTTCTTCACATTTTTGCTCGAAGCATTCATTGAGAAGTTTTCCTAGGGATGGACAGTCTTCTACCCCTTCAATCCCAACGTTTTTAGCCGCAACTTTTGCTTCATCGAATGTCTTGAACTGATTAAAATCTAAACCCGTCACTTCCTGCACTAACTCATGCATCGTGACTCGACGCCAAGGCGGTGTGAAATCAATTGTTTCACCTTGATAAGTAATTTCCAGAGTTGTCAAACTCTCTTGAGTGACGGTAGTAATTAAATTTTCCGTCAACGTCATCATATCGTTATAGTCAGCGTAAGCTTGGTACACCTCAATTGAGGTAAATTCTGGATTGTGGCGCGTGGAAATTCCCTCATTCCGGAAAATTCGCCCCAACTCAAATACCTTTTCAAATCCGCCGACAATTAACCGCTTCAGGTGGAGTTCTGTGGCAATTCGCAGATACAACTCCATCTCTAGGGTATTGTGATAGGTGATAAACGGACGGGCTTCTGCACCCCCAGCTTCTGTACTAAAGACAGGGGTTTCAATTTCAATAAAGCCGCGATCCTCTAAATAGCGGCGAATGGCGGCGGTAATTTTAGCACGGCGACGGAAGGTTTCCCGAACGGTGGGATTCACCATCAAGTCCACATAACGCTGGCGATAGCGCTTTTCGGTATCGGTGAGACCATGCCACTTATCGGGTAAGGGTAATAGGGATTTGGTCAGGATAGCATATTCACTGACATAGACGGAGAGTTCCCCTTTATCGGTGCGCTTAATTGTCCCCTTTACGCCTAAAATGTCGCCAATATCCGTGAGTTGCTTGAGAGGGGTGAACGGATTCGGCCGATCCGTCATAGTTGCGGTAATCCGCTTTTTGTCCAGATACAGTTGAATCGTTCCGGTTTCGTCTTGAAGATTGAAGAATGCCAACTTGCCAAAGACACGACGGGCTAAAATACGACCTGCGATCGCGACTTCAAAATCAACCTCTTCACCATTCCCCAGATCTGCGAATTTCTCTTGCAGTTCAGCCGCATGGTGGGTAGACTGCCAGTGATACGCATAGGGCTCAATTCCCAACGCTTTAAGCTGTTGGACTTTTTCCAAGCGGGTAGCACGAATTTCTTCCAGAGTGTTTTGGCGATCGGGTGGAGACTGCTCAGGGGACATAATAGGGAACTGCTCGATGCTAATCTTGTAGGATCTCGGACATCTATCTTAACATTCGACAGAACAGATAACCGGAGCCTCACGCGATCGCACCGAACAACCCGATTCTCGCCCTGCTGTAACCGAACACGGTAAATCAATCTAGAATACGCGATCGCTTCAGATGGCAAGTGTTATCAATTTTCTAACTGAATTGGATCGCCTGGTGGTGGATGTCGCCCTACGGCTTTGTCCGCCGCACGAATGTTAATGACTCTTTCTCGATTTAAGGCTAATACTGTAACCGTAGTCCGTCCAACTGGGGTTAAACCGATGATGAATAGTCCATCCGCTGACCAAATAAAATGATTACTCCAATTATCTTGTCTGGGGTTAAACAAAGGGACTTCGGCGTCTGACTGAGGATCGATGGCTGTCATTCGATCTGATTTCTTGCGGTTACAATGGAAGCAAGCTAAAGCCAAATTGTCAAGAGTATCAGCTCCATTTTTCGCGAGTGGAATGATATGCTCGATAGTAAAGGTTACATATTGCCATTGTTCAGAAGCATGACAGTATTCGCATAAAAGATTAGCCCGCTGACGAACTTGGTATTGGATCGTTTCAGAAATTGGACGACGAGCAGGCATCGTTTATAAATTGGATTGATTTTGGGTTAAATAAAGATTGCGGACAGTCCGATTTATAAAACTGAGATAGTCATCAATTTCTTCATATAAATCTAGTTCTTTCTCTTCTTCAGTATTGAGTGGTAATTTTTGTTGTTTCTCTAATAGTGTATTAATCCGTTCTTGAACAGTAATGGATGCACGAAATAGAGGAATTCCTTCAACTAATTCAATACGAACCGCTCCTTCAACAGGGAAACTATTTGGTAAGTTGTGCAATTTAGGTAAAGCTAGCATATTTTTTTGGTGTCGTTTTTCAGGTTTAATTATAAGTGCCACAATAGGGTGACAGGCTAAATTTGAACGTAATCCTTGGGCGTCAATCCCCAGATGCAGATGCATGAAACTCTCACAAGCGGGTGTAGCTTGTCGAGACGTGCGAAACTCTATCATCCATAATTTGGCTAAAGAGTCCTGTCAACTTCATGAGATTCAGCCCATGTTGCCACATTGACGGCGCAAATCGTCCCACCGTCAACGCTACCCGCAAATCCCAGGGTAAGGACATTAAACATACATCGAAACTAATAAACGGCGTTTATCTAATGTCGTAATTACCCTGACGACCACTATCTTAGGAAATTCATCGATACTAATCTTGTATGATGCTAGAAATTTATTTTAACATTGGACAAAGAGATGACCGAAAAAGCACGCGATCGCACCGAACAACCGGATTCTCGCCATGCTGTAACCGAACGCGGCAGTAGTGCGAGCATCTTGCTCGCTACATTGAGCATCTTGCTCGCTACCCATTCCCAATCTAAATGTATCTGTACTAATTCAAGTCAGTTTAACAAAACTTATTCAGTTGACAGCATAAATTTGA
>CAKZMA010001462.1 GCA_937127375.1 uncultured Coleofasciculus sp.
AGGTCAACTAAAATATCGATTTCATCTCCATAGATTTGTTCGGCGATTTCCAGACTATTTGCGCCCAATTTATGAACGTGATCAACTTGCTGCATGATCCAGTTTTGCAAATCATCATTAACATAAGTTTGGTGACTGACAAAATATAAATAAACGTCAAACTGATTGCGGTCATAATAGTGAAATACCCATCGAGATAGCCAACCAACTGAATGTCTGCCTAGGGAATTCGACAAATAGCCAATTTTGAGAGGCTGATCAGGATTGCCCTTTCTAGCTAGTCTTCTTTGACGATATTTATCTGCCTGTTCCTGGGCGTAAGTTTGAATAATGGCTTGACAAAGTTGAGCTACTTGATTATAAAGACAGCGATTTTTGGCTAAAGAGTCTCTAAAGTAGGGCAAGAAAAAAGTAGACGTTAACAGACGCAGAGTGGTCGCTTGATCTAACGAGACAAAGGGTTGCTTGAACAGTGACAGTAGTAACGATTCTTGTTGATTAAGGGTCAAGACCGCTTCTTGCCAATATCCACTGGCATTCATCAGCCCTCGTAGAACTAAATGATTAGCAAAAATCTGTTCGGGTAAAGTTTTAACGAGAGAGTAGCATAGTCGAGCCGTTTTTATCCCTTTGTGATATTGACGCGAATCCTGATAAAATATAGCTAACTGTCTCAGTAATTCTGTATTTTCAGGATCTAAACGCAAACACAGCTCCACAAAGCTAGCTGATCGTTTAGGCTGTTTAGCATGATATGCCACTTTCATCGCTGTAGGTAAGACTACATTGATCAAATCCTGAGAATTATTAACATAGGGAAGACACACTCTCAGCAATTCTAGTGACAATGACTCAAGTAGCGCATAGTCAAAGACCTTTTGTAATACTTGTAGCACCAAATCAGGATCAATCTTGACCCCTGTCTCTGACTGGAGCTTCTGGATAACGTCCCAATTTGTCAACTCTTTTCCGGTAAACCGATGTAGCTGAATAGAAAGTTGAATTAGTTGCAAAAGATTCTTAATGTCACTTGGGCTAATTTCTCGAAGATGCTGACGAATTACCCAAGCTACCGAATAGTCCTCAAGAACCTCCCGCCGTTCTGCCTCTATTTGCAGAACCTGTGTTAGTTCCGTTGTCCACAATTCTACTTGCTCAGGTTTACCCTCTACCATGGCTAACAGCCAAGTTGTCTGAGCTTCCGTTTCTTGTCCTTGTAACAGTAAACTTAAACCTAAATACCAGTAGTGAGACTTGACATTGGGTTCTACTTGAATGGCTTGTTCATATAAGCAAGTCGCTTGACTATATTCCCCTTGGATAAGATGGTTATAGGCTTGCTGATACCAATCATTACTAGAGAATTCATTCATCGTAGTCTACAAGTTAGCTGTTCAAGCCGTAAATACTAACTCAAACATAGCTCCTGAATTTAGCTGCCTAATTGTACTGAGAAAACAAAGTGGGTAGATTCTCCCACCCACTTTGAATAACTCAAATAAATTCTGACCAAACTGCCACAGCCAAAATTTCGCTCGTATTCGTATCTAATCGAGTTTCTTCCAATTAGAGCTCCTCCCAATCAGTATTATTGGGGCATAGCGGACCAGTTTGTTTGTAAGTAGCTGCAGTTATAGCGTCCACACCAGTAGTGGCTAGTGGCTGCTTGGCTCCACACAACACAGCTAGGGTTGTGGCTTCCCCCTGACCTGCAATAGTTTGTTGTCCTATGACTACCGCTCCCAGATAGGCTCTCACTGATGCGTTGGAATTTATACCTCCAGTTTGCGCCTGGTGAGTCACACCCGTCGCACCTGTACCACCACCGTCTATCTTATATTGATAGTTTTGCGTCTGTGTTTTTATACCCAGACCTAGCTGAGCAAAGTTATTATTATCCGCAAAGGCTCCCTCTTCTAAGTAGTACGCTTGTTGAGCGCGGTTCATCGAACCAACATATTGCTTAGCTTCAGATTCCTTGGCTTTGTTCGCTTGGTTGAGGAAAGAGGGCAGAGCGATAGCAGAAAGGATACCAATAATGATGATCACAACGAGCAGTTCAATCAGGGTAAAACCCTCGTCTTGTTTTTTATGACTCAAATACTGTAAATATTTAGCTTTTAGTTCGGTCTTCATGAAACTTCTCCTTCAGGTGGGGAATGTTGAACATTTAGCTCCTGAACATAACTTACCCATCTATAGTGGGTTTCCTATCACCCTTGCCAAAAAAATTTTATTGACGCTCCAGACGTCGCTTCAGGAA
The DNA here is from genome assembly GCA_937127375.1 of uncultured Coleofasciculus sp. Taxonomy (GTDB): domain Bacteria; phylum Cyanobacteriota; class Cyanobacteriia; order Cyanobacteriales; family Coleofasciculaceae; genus Coleofasciculus. The sequence continues at coordinate 2,264 of CAKZMA010001462.1, forward strand.
CATCGCTCTAAAAGCAAGTAGAGAAAGACTTCTAGCTTACTCAACAGGTGTTTAATCTCCTCAAACGCGGTTTCCTTACTCACCGGCTCAAGAGTCACGGGATGCAGGGGGCGCATCTTGAGCCAACGTTCTACCAGAGACCTCACAGGTTGGGGTTCCTGCCAAAGCGGTAGTAAGCAAGCGGCTACAGTGCTATCTATTTCAACAGGATTCAGCGTGGGTACTGTAATGTAGCGACTAATGACAAACGGCTTCTGCTCTTTGAGACACTGAATCAAATCCTCCCAGACCTGAGATGTTTTCAACTGAGGATGCAGGTGTACCCAAGCGACTTGCCAGTCCGATGCTTGCCACTGCTTAACAGGTATCACAGAAGAGGGGGTCTGACTCGGATGAATACACCAGAAGTCTAATAATCGATGGACGGGGTGTAAGAGTTCATACAAATGCAACCGTTCCTCCAGGGAAATTTCTGGCAAACCCATTGCCCATACGACGGGTAAATTCTCCGGCTCCTTAAATAAATCGGTTACTTCCCAATACCGCCAGTACACCATATTGAGGAAATCTAAATCGGCTGCTCTCAATAGGGAAAACATTTCCGGAATGGTATAGCCTTTGTCACTCTGAAGCAGGTGATTCATTAAAATTACTTCTTTCTCTGCTTTTTCATAATGAGAGTTCCAAGTCTTGACCTTAAGATTGACCCCATCTTTCAAGGCTTTCATCGTTTCTTTGACAACTTCCACCTCTAAGTCTTCTGGGTTGCTTTCTGTCAATCCCATCAAGGCAAATAATTCTTGAGCTTGAAAGTATGCCGCCCTTTGCAGAGAACTATGCAGATTCGTCCGGATAATTCCCTGTGGCTTAAGCACCGATTTCATCGCCTGTAATGCCCCAACTACGTCTGGCAGCAGGTAGAGCATTTCATCCGCGTTGATGTAGTCAAATTCTAGTCCTAGGCTGGGTAAATCATAGATCGATAAAACATGAAACTCTACATTCTCGAACTTATGATAATGCAAACGTTGTCTAGCCAAGTTAACCGATTCGTCGGAAATATCAATACCAACAATTTTGGCTCCAGGATTAGCGTGAGCTAAAATCAACGATTTGTATCCACTACCGCATCCGGCATCCAAAATTACTTTATCTTCAGGGTTAATAACTTTTTGATAGTTCAAATAGTAAGGCGTTACCAAGTTATGCATAAAAAGACTATTCAAGTCATCCTGGGGAGACTTATCTAGAGGCGTCCGAGGATAAGGAGATGTTTCATATTGCTGACGAATTTTTTCAAGAATATCGGGAGATTTGTTTTCCATAATGAACCCTTTTCCTCCGTGACTTTAAACTGTACAACCTTTACCCATGAGAGGGACGATGAATTTCTACTTGTTGACTTTGAAGCTTGATCAACCACTCCCAGCGTCAGCCCCTATTTAAACTCATACTTTTAGTTCATTTGTACTACATTAACTGGGTTTGATGATTCCACAATCATAGCCATCTACAGGTAAGCCCTCTACATTTATTACAATTGAGATCTGGCTGCACTGGTAATACACTCCCAGTCTTGAGGTGAGTAGGAGCAACAAACGGTAGCCTAAGCGTTTCCATCTCTATGACTCTTGCCCACCCTGCATAAATTTGGCGTATTGAAGATGGTGTACGATGTGAGTTATGACGAATAATTTTAGCATAGAATAAAGCTAGGGTTTGTGAGCGCACACTGTACCATCTTGCCAAGATGGGGAACTTGTAGTTTAACTAAAGAGTAAAAAAAGTGTCTTATATTCACTCTTTCCTTAATTTCATTAAAAACTTTATCATTCTGTTTAATTTTATATAAAAGTGTATCTTCTGTAGTTGCCACACAATTATGTATGGACTATCAAAAAAAATTACCTAACCTATCCCTCTGCATGATTGTCAAGAATGAAATAGACAACTTACCTCGCTGTTTATCCAGCGCTAAACCCTATGTCGATGAGATAATTGTCGTCGATACAGGATCTAATGACGGAACACCGGAACTCGCAACTGACTATGGCG
>CAKZMA010001463.1 GCA_937127375.1 uncultured Coleofasciculus sp.
GTCAAATAGGTCGCTCCCACTACCCCCACGATAGCAACACCCGACAAGAGCAGGGGACGCGACTGTTGATGCATCCAAGATGTTAGACGTTTGAGCATAATTAAAACCTCACTATTAATTCTTGGCTTGGGGGTGGGACTCTACTTTCAGTTTAGACTCTCTAGTCAGATGGAGAGTAGAGACGTTCCATGGAACGTCTCTACAATGGTGCCGAAAGTCCTAATCGATGTGTTTACTGCTATAACTATTCTTTCAAAAGCCCATGAAATTAGAATGAAATTATCTTGGCTTTCCCTCTGCTTAAATTTTTGGGCTAAATCCAGACAGATTTCATCTCCATTTCATCTTGTTTTGGCATAATGACAACTGGTAATTCAGTCATCTACCGTAAGTTAGAGTTTTAGTCTAAAAATTGAAGCTTACCCTAAGCGTTGACAGGTTAAGTCTAAGCTGTTATTCATTTACATTGGGCATGAGTAGCGAGCAAGATGCAAAGCCTGCGGCATGGCTTCGCTAAACGCACTGCAAGGATTTCGCTATGATTGATATTACGGTTTAAATACCGAATAGCTGATGAGAGTGTTGCTAGTTGAAGATGAGCCAGACTTGGGGGCTGCCATTAAGCGAGCGTTAAGTCTAGAAAAGTATGTGGTTGATTGGGTTGTTGATGGTACTGAAGCTTGGGGCTATTTAGAAAACCAGGAAATGCAGTATACGTTGGCTATTTTAGACTGGTTACTACCAGGACTATCGGGACTAGAGCTACTGCGTCGGCTGCGTGCTTCAAAAAGTTCCTTGCCAGTTTTGATGCTAACCGCAAAAGATCGCTTGGAAGATCGGGTGGCGGGGTTGGATGCGGGAGCCGATGACTATTTAGTCAAGCCGTTTAGAATGGCAGAGTTGCTAGCAAGAGTTAGGGCACTGCAGCGGCGATCGCCTCAACTCCAACCCCAACAACTTCAAGTGGGCAGCTTGACTCTCGACTGCGGTACTCGAACGGTTTATCGTGTCGCGGCGAAGGGAGAAAAACAGGAGGTTCCGCTGACTAATAAGGAATATCAGCTTCTAGAATATTTCATGAGGCATCCCAATCAAGTGGTGACTAGCGACCAAATTCGCAATCAGCTCTGGGAAGTGAGTGCAGAACCCATGAGTAATGTCGTGGCGGCACAAATACGCTTGCTGCGCCGCAAACTTGAATCAATCGGCTGCGCGATTCCGATTGAAACGGTACATGGTATAGGATACCGTCTTAACCTAGGCAACGATGCGTCAAAATAAGCTATTTAGCCAGACTCGTGGGAAATTGGCACTCTCCTATGCTTTCGTCATGGGTGTCATTTTGAGCCTGTTGGGGTTTGGCGTTTATGAAGCGATCGCTCATGCTCATTTAATCACCTTAGAGCGGGAGTTAAAATCTGTAGCGGGGACACTCCATGACAGCCTAGAGTCAAAACTGAAGCAGCCTGGACAAGTGGAGCCAAGGGTTAGGGATATTTTACCGAATCTTTGTTTAGTGGAGATAAACTGCTCTTCAGCACAGGTAAATGGTGAACGCCACAGGCTCAGTGCTGTTAATCAAGGAGACTACTACATCCAGCTATTTGATCAGTCAGGCAATTTGGTGGCGATCGCGGGGGCTGAGCCAGCCGGATTACCCCTCGTGTTCAACCGGGACTCTTGGCACACTGTATCCGATGAAGATGGTAACACTTATGAGCAAATTTCCCTATCCCTACATACCGACGATCAGCAGGATTGGGGCTATTTACAGGTAGGGCGTTCTGTGCAAGACATCAACGACTACATGAGTACAGTGAAATTAATTTTGGGATTGGGGTTGCCTATTGCGATGATTCTCGTTGGCGTTGCCAGTTGGGGGTTAGCGGGGTTAGCCATGCAACCAATTTACCAATCCTATAAGCAGATCCAACAATTTACTGCTGATGCGGCTCACGAGTTGCGAACCCCTGTCGCCGCGACACTGGCGACGGTAGAATCTGCGCTATTGATGCCCAGCTTAGATGAAAAAGAGGCACGAAACATCCTGGAAATTGTTGAACGACAGAATCGGCGGCTGAGTCAGTTAGTTGCGGATTTGCTATTTTTGTCTCGCCTGGATCGGCAACCTGTATCGGTGCTACGCCAGAGGTGCTGTCTGAATGACTTGGTGAGCGATTTAGTTGAGGAATTAGCCGCCTTAGCGATTGCTTCTCAAATAATACTAAGTTCTGAGGTACGAGTGGGAATTTCGATGGCGGTGATTGGGGATGAGGAACAGCTTTATCGCTTAGTTTCTAATTTAATTATCAATGCCATCCAATACACCTCAGTCGGGGGAAAAGTAACAGTTATTTTAGACAAGAGTGATCATCATGGGATGATCCAGGTTAAAGATACGGGAATTGGCATTACCCCAGAAGACCAAGGACAGATTTTTGATCGCTTCTATCGAGTGAATAGCGATCGCTCTCGTCATACAGGAGGTTCAGGATTAGGCTTGGCAATTGCTAAGGCGATCGCGCAGTCACACTACGGTAGCTTGCAGGTACAGAGTGAATTAGGCGTTGGCAGTATCTTCACCCTGCGATTGCCTTTAGTGGGAAGTTCCGTGACATCTTCTCAACCAACTTGAGTATTAATCAACCGGCTCTCTGGGATTTAGGAATTTCACCTGAATTTCATCTGCCGTTTGGCAGACTGGGGAAGATTTTTGTCAACCCAGAGCGAGTGAACTATGCGTTATCGGCACAAAGCCTTACTAGAATCTGTCCTGATTACCACCCTGATGCTGTCTATGCCCAATGTGGCTTTTTCTCATGTTGGACATGGGGATGAGTTTCAAGCTACAGGGGGTGTGGAACGAGTACAGGTGAATGCTGAAACTGATCAGATGTTGGGTATTGTTGTCACACCGATCACTCAATCCGCTGAGGGTGGAGCAGGGGTGATGGTTCCTGTCACCGCATTGGTGGATGCTGATGGCAAGCAGCTCGTCTTTGTGCAGTATGAGAATTTTTATGAGCCAGTTGCAATTACAACGGGTGCAACCCAGGGCGAACTGATCGAAGTAACGGAAGGATTGTCCGTTGGGGAAAACCTCGTCACCCAAGGTGGCTTGTCACTTTATGCTGAATCTCGCAAAACCAAAACGGCTGATTCAGCCACTAATCCCGATGCGATCTCTCCCCAAACAGATGAAGCTCATGCTCAGGCAGATGCCCAAGGAATCCCTCATAGCCACGATGCTGCTGGCAATATGACCCAACAGCCTGGGGAAGTTGCACCGCAAGAGGGTGGATTTCCGATAAAGATTTTAGCGGCTGTCGGTGGCGGAGCCGTGGTGTTAGTTGGTGCGATTTCGTTTGTGAGTATCCGTAAGAAAAAGAGCGTCTTTTCTGACAAGAAAGGGGGCTTCTAATCTACAATGTTTAACACGATTCTGAATCAGACGCTCAAAAACGCGATCGCTCATCGGTGGTTCATCGTTGTAGGTGCCATTGTAATTACCCTGTGGGGTGTTGTCAGTATCACCCAGATGCCACTGGATGTGTTTCCTGAATTTGCACCGCCTCAAGTCGATATTCAAACCGAAGCAACGGGATTGGCTCCAGAGGAAGTGGAAACGCAAATTACTGTACCCATTGAAAGTGCGGTGAATGGTTTACCCGGAGTGACGACGGTGCGCTCGTCCTCGAAGGTAGGGCTATCAATGGTGCAGGTAGTCTTTGACCAAGATGCTGATATTTACAAAGCGCGGCAATCGGTAACAGAACGGCTCCAGCAAGTTACCAATCAGCTTCCAGAAGGCACGCATCCGCCAGAAATTTCGCCACTGGTATCCCCGTTGGGTACGATTTTGCAGTATGCCTTTACCGTAAATGGGCAGGGGCAAACCTCGCTGATGGAGCTGCGCCGACTGGTGGAAGTCACCCTCAGCAATCAGATTTTATCAGTACCGGGAGTCTCTCAAGTCACCATTTATGGGGGAGATGAACGCCAAGAACAAGTGCTGGTTGATCCGACAAAACTGCGATCGCGCAATGTCTCTCTCACCGAAGTCACCAATGCAGCAAGAGGCGCAAATTCCAATGCTCCGGGGGGTTTCCTGATTGGTGGGGGTCAAGAACTACTGGTGCGTGGGATTGGGCAGATCCAATCCATTGAAGACTTGCAGCAATCGGTGGTGAAGGTGCAGGAGGGTCAACCTATTCTGCTCCAAGATGTGGCAGAGGTCAAAACCGGGGCAGCCCTGAAGCGCGGAGATGCCAGCTTTAATGGGCAGCCTGCGGTGGTGCTGATGATTAATAAACAGCCAGATGTGGATACTCCCACTGTCACTAAAGCCGTGGAAGTGGTGATGCAGTCGTTGCAGCCAACTTTTCCTGCTGATGTGCAAGTAGCACGAACCTTTCGCCAGTCCAATTTCATTGATGCGGCGATTCGCAATGTCAGCGGTTCTCTGATTCAAGGCATCATCATTGTGTCGGTGATCATGCTGCTGTTTTTAATGAATTGGCGCACGGCGGTGATTACGCTGAGTGCGATTCCCCTATCTTTGTTGGTTGGGTTACTCTTCATGAAAGCCTTTGGCTTGGGCATCAACACGATGACATTAGGCGGATTAGTGGTTGCCATTGGCTCCGTTGTGGATGATGCAATTGTGGACATGGAAAACTGCTATCGTGGACTCCGCACGAATCAAGCCCAGGGTAATCCCAAGCATCCCTTTCAAGTCGTCTATGACACCTCTGTAGCAGTACGGCTGGCGGTGATTTTTTCCACCGTGATCATCGTTGTGGTATTCGCACCGATTTTTAGTTTAACTGGCGTGGAAGGGCGTATTTTTGCGCCGATGGGGTTGGCATATTTGCTGTCAATCGCGGCTTCTACGCTGGTGGCGATGACTCTTTCTCCTGCCCTTTGTGCGATTTTGCTGGCAAATCAAACCTTGCCCCAGGAAGGCACATTTGTGTCCCGCTGGGCAGAACGGCTCTATCGCCCGTTGTTGAATGTTTCATTGCGATCGCCCCAAATTATTTTGGGTGTAACACTGGCGGCGTTGGTGGCGGCTTGTGCGATCGTTCCTTCTCTAGGACGGGTGTTTCTGCCGGAATTCCAGGAAAAGTCGATGGTTAACTCGATGGTGTTATTTCCGGGTGTGTCCCTGGATATGACGAATCGAGCCGGGATAGCGCTTTCCAAGTCACTTCAGGACAATCCCCTCTATGAGTGGGTACAGGTGCGGGCGGGACGCGCTCCTGGGGATGCTGATGGCGCTGGGGTTAGTATGGCACACGTCGATGTGGAACTCAGTGATAGGGCGCTCAAAGATCGGGAAGCTAGCGTTAAACACCTGCGTGAAGCCTTCCTGAAGTTGCCCGGTGTCGCGCCTAATATTGGCGGATTTATCTCCCACCGCATGGATGAGGTACTCTCCGGAGTCAGAAGTGCGATCGCGATAAAAATCTTTGGTTCGGATTTGATCGAACTCCGCCAGATCGGTGAACAGGTGCGCGATGTCATCGAACCGATTGCTGGGGTTGTAGATTTGCAGCTTGAACCCCAACTTCCTATACGTCAGGTGCAAATCCAATATGATCGAGCGGCGGCGGCGACGTATGGATTAAGCATGGAACAACTGTCAGATGTAGTACAAACGGCTCTTAATGGTCAAGTGGTGTCCCAAGTAGCGGAAAACCAGCAGCTTATTGATATCTCTGTTTCACTGACACAACAGGCTCGTAACAGTTTAGATGCGATTCGCGCGATTCCTCTCTCCACTCCCACGGGAGAAACCATTCCACTCGGTACTGTTGCTAAAGTAGATTACGGCATGGGTGCTAATGTGGTGAATCGGGAAGACGTTTCCCGCTTAATTGTTGTTTCAGCCAACGTTGCTGAACGGGATTTGGGTAGTGTCGTCGGCGATATTCAAACTCAAATTCGCCAAAACGTGCAGTTGCCCAATGGCTATTTTATCCAGTACGGCGGACAGTTTGAGTCGGAGGAACGGGCGACTAATAACCTGCTGGTGTATAGTATTCTGGCGGCGATGGTGATTACCGTGTTGATGTTTTTCTCGGTTAAATCCCTCCCTGCCACGATCGCGATCATGATTAACTTACCTTTGGCATTAGTGGGAGGCATTGTCTCGATCGCGCTGACTGGCGGTGTGATTTCGGTTGCATCTCTAATTGGCTTTATCACTCTGTTTGGTGTTGCTGTTCGCAATGGCTTGTTACTGGTAGACAACTACAACAACAAGTTTGCCCAGGGAATGTACCTTAAAGATGTGATTGTCAACGGTTCTCTAGAACGAGTGAACGCTATCTTGATGACAGCAATCACCTCAGCATTGGGGATGTTACCGTTAGCGATCGCCAGTGGCGCTGGAAATGAGATTTTACAGCCGTTGGCAATTGTGGTTTTGGGGGGTTTGTTTACCTCTACAGCCTTGACATTGTTGGTGATTCCTGCACTTTATGCCAAGTTTGGTAAGCGATTGATACCCAAACAAAAAACCATGGCGGTTAAGACGAGTTTTCCGGTGAATGCTGCACCGCAATCATCGGTAGATTCACCGCTGTAGGGCTTTTGCTAGATTGGGTTTCCATCCGTTCATTAATCCGTCTGTAGGGGCGCACGGCGTGCGCCCATTCCCCAACGATTCCCCAACGATTCCCCGGCGTGCGCTCTTTACAGGGGTTGGCAATCGGCTGATACCAAGTTGCGTTCTAAGCTGTAACGCATTTAATTTGATAAGACAATCTAGGCTATCAAAGGGTTTCAGTAGCTAAATTATTGGATTTAGCTGCATAGCAGCTTATCATGTCATTCTGAGCGAAGCGAAGAATCTGGACAGATGCGCGAGCGTCATTCCGTTTCACTGCATTCTGCGAACCATGACAGATTCTACCTTAGACTGCAACTTGGTATGAGGTACAGGCGTCGTGAGGGCGCAAGCCTTGCGCCCCTACGAAAAAACCGCGATCGCACGCAGGTTATCTTAAACTGAAGTTCCCCACCGTTCACTTTAATTGTCCCCACCTACTAAAAATACGATGTCACATCAACTCACAATCACCTACCCAGAAACCTTTCCTGATGCCTTACAACAAACCAGAGAACAGTTTGAACAAGAGGCAAAATGGGCTATGGCAGTGAAACTTTTTGAGATGAAACGCCTATCATCGGGAATGGCAGCCGCATTAATCGGCACGGATAGAGTTTCATTCCTGCTTAATTTAAATCGTTATGGTGTGCCAATGATTGACCTTACCGAAGCAGAACTCTTATCAGATTTAGACAATGCCTGAAACCCAGAGGATTGTAATCAATACTTCCCCCTTAATCGCCCTTGTTGCTGCCTTAGGGGATTTAACGGTGTTGCAATCTCTTTACACTCAGGTATTGGTTCCTTTTGAAGTCTGTCAAGAAATTATGACAGGTGGTTCAAGTGGGTTTGCCGTAGCGGAATTTGAAGCAGCAACCTGGCTGCAAAAACAACAAACCTGCTTGACAATTTCTCCCCTTCTACTCAATTCCCTCGATAGAGGCGAAGCCGCCGTGATTCAGTTAGCTATGAATAAAAACATTCAAACTGTCTGTATTGATGAAGTAGCAGGTAGACGAATCGCCAGATTAAGTGGACTTTCATTGACAGGTTCTATTGGGATATTACTCCGTGCCAAGCGGGAAGGCTTCTTTTTTTCAATGCAGCAAGCGATATCTCAAATGCTCAACCGAGGGATTCGATTAAGTCCAACAGTGATTAATTTTGCCCTAGAACAATCTGGAGAAAACCCTGTATCTGAGGAATGAGACCTATAAAGACTTGTTAAATCGCAATTCTACACAAGGCTCACCGTGACAGTGATTAACTTCAACAAGCAGATGAGAAAGAGATGGAATAAAACTGAGTAGTTTTTTGCGATTGCACTCGGAAGTTATGCGAATTCTGTTAGTTGAAGATGAACTGGATTTAGGCACAGCAATTAAGCGAGTCTTAGTCAATGAAAAATATGTGGTGGATTGGGTACAAGATGGTACTCTGGCGTGGAGTTACCTGGAGTATCAGTGGACGGATTACACCGTAGCTGTTTTAGACTGGTTACTGCCGGGACTATCGGGGTTAGAGTTATGTCAGCGGTTGCGATCGCGAAATAATGCCTTACCTGTACTGATGCTCACTGCCCTGAGTCAACCGGATAAACGAGTAGCGGGGTTGGATGCTGGAGCCGATGATTATTTGGTCAAACCCTTTGTCATGGACGAATTACTGGCACGGTTACGGGCTTTGCAGCGGCGCTCACCCCAGCTACAACCCCAAACTTTAAGCGTGGGTGGATTCACCCTCGATCCGGCTAACAGTACCCTACAGGTTTGCCGAATTGACCAATCCGTTGAGACAATTTCGTTAACCACCAAAGAATTCCAAATTCTCACCTACCTGATGCAAAATCGCGATCGCATTATTCCCGGTAGTAAGCTGCGCCATCAGCTTTGGGATCTAGACGCTGAACCCATGAGTAACGTCGTAGCGGCACATACGCGCTTATTACGCCGCAAACTCGCCAGCCACGGCTGCGATTGTCCGATTGAAACGGTTCCCGGTAAGGGCTACCGATTCACTATTCAGCCATGAGCAATAATCGGCTGTTCCGTCGCAGTCGCCTGCGTTTATGCCTTTGGTACGCTGGAGTGATGGGCGTGATTTTGGCTATCTCTGGATTAGGGGCATATCGGGCGTTGATTCGGGCAAACTGGGTGGCGATGGAACGGGAAATTGAGTCGATTGCTGGCACCTTACACGACAGTGTAGAACCCCTGCTCCCGCCATCGGCAGATCCCACAACGGTATTGCGTCAGCTTTTTCCCGAATTGTGTCTGAACCAACATCCCTGTAATCGGATGCCCACGGTGATTCAGCGTCATACGATGGGAATTAGCGATCGCGACACTTACTATATTCGCCTATTTAATCACCGGGGCCAACTTCTCGCCTTTTCACCCAATCAACCCGCGAATCTATCCCCAACCTTCAATCCAGAGCCATGGCAAACGATTTCCACAACTCAGGGTATCCGCTATCGCCAATTTACCATCATGCTGCACAGTGCGGATGCACACCCCAACCCGGAAACTCAGCGCTCATCGTGGGGGTATTTACAAATTGGACGCACGTTAGCCCCGCTAGACACAGAAAAGGTTCGCATTCAACGGATTTTAGTGAGTTGGCTACCCCTTGTCCTAGGATTAGTTATAGCCTCAAGTTGGTGGCTCTCTGGATTGGCGATGCAACCGATATACGATTCCTATCGACAGCAGCAACAATTCACGGCTGATGCTGCTCACGAATTACGGACACCCCTGGCTAGCCTGTTAGCGACAGTTGAAGCCATACTCCGAGTTCCCCTGTCAAATCCCCAAGACACTCACACAATGTTACGTCAGATCGAGCGACAGGGACGACGGTTAAGTCATTTAATTGCTGATTTACTTCAACTTACAAGCCTAGAACAACAGTCATTATCCGCACAGTTTCAACCCTGTTGTTTAAATGATTTGATTAGCGATTTGTCAGAAGAGTTTTTAGAATTAGCAACAGATTCTGATATTCAATTAACCCATGATAGTCCCAAGTCGTTAATTTACGTGCTGGGAAATGAACCCCAGTTGTATCGATTAGTCTCTAACTTGATTGATAATGCCATTCGCTACACCCCAGCAGGCAATAGCATTAACGTAAGTTTAGAGAAAAGCGATCACACGGCTGTGATTAAAGTAACCGATACCGGGATTGGCATTGCACCGACAGAACAAGCCCACATTTTTGATCGCTTCTATCGAGTGAATCGCGATCGCTCTCGTCACACCGGAGGCTCAGGATTAGGGCTGGCAATTGCTAAGGCGATCGC
>CAKZMA010001464.1 GCA_937127375.1 uncultured Coleofasciculus sp.
CAATTGTCCCTAAACCCGCCCCTACAATTGTCCCTAAACCCGCCCCTACAATTGTCCCTAAACCCGCCCCTACAATTGTGTCAAACCCAGCCCCTACCGTGTCTAAAGGGAAACCAGACAATGGATTTAATCCCTAACTTTAGTTACTGAACTGACGCTCTAGATAGTCTCCCCAAAATTTCACTTTTTAACACATCCTGCTGTTGATTGCTTTGAACAATGACAGCGACTTGATTATTGAATATCTCCATATATCGGCGATCGCGTTCGTTAAAACTTGTCTTGAAATAATCAGGAACATCAATAGAATCAGCGGGATTATCCTCCGAAAAAGTTCCCGGTTTGCGCTTGTTGAGTAACTGCGTCACCCCCAATAACTCCCCATCGCGACTTAAAACAGGCATACAGAGTAAACTGTAGGTGCGATATCCGATTTCTAAATCCATTTGTTTGGCATGTAATGCGCCAACATGGTCATACAAGTCATAGGAAATTATCATCAGTTTACCTGATGCTGCCACTTGACCCGCAAACCCCATACCAATTTCACAGCGAATTTTCCCAACACCGGGAAGTTCAGTCCATAAATCACCCCGTTGGCGATCAACTAGCCACAGGATACTGCGATCAGCATTGGTCAACGTTTGCGCCGCATCCATGACTTTTTGCAGAATTTCCTGAGATGTCCAATTCCCTTGACTAATCGAACTAATCGCTAACCATAACGCATCGATCGCTTGTCGCCCCTGAATGATCCGCATTTCTCGATAAAAGGATTGTACCCCTTCCAGAATCGGCAGAATTGAGGGGACAGATTGAGCCAGTTGCTTTTCATCGGCTTTCCTAAACCCTTTAGGGTCAATGCGTTCAGATAATGGGACGCCGCGATCGCTAGTCGGTTTGAGTTTATTAATTAATTCAATCAGTGCTACCACAGTCTGCTGCGAATTGACGATAGGATAGACTAAATGACTGTGAATCAGATAATCCTTAAACTGAGGAGTAGCTGTTTGAATTAACGTTGAGAGGCTGGGATGCTGCTGACTAATTCGATGTCGCATTGGTTTAGAGCCAGAGGTTAACTCGCTTCCATCAGGGGCAAGCTGAACTTCTCTTAATTTCCCCGTTTCATTATCAAGAATTAATGACCAAAACGCTTTGTTTTCGCTATTCAAGACAAAAATCGTAGTCCGCTCAGTATCCAGGGTCTTGGTCACTGATTTGGCAATAAAATTTAGCATGTTATGCATCACTTCATCGCTATGGTTGCCCACGGCTTGATTAAGCATCACCAGGGTATTGTGAACCCCTTCTTTGGGTTGAATTTGGGTAAACTGCTTTAAAGTTTCATGAGTCTTGGCATATTGCAAAATCACACCCACTCGCTCATTAAACACTTGCATGGACTGACAGTCATGCTCATCAAAACTGGCTTGAAATTGTCCAGGCGGTTGGGGCCAATCTTCAGGTTTATAGAACGGAAAATGCCCGGTTTTACGTTTATTAACTAATTGCGTCACACCAATTAATTCACCATCGGCGTTAAATACAGGCATACAGAGCAAACTACAGGTGCGATAACCCGTGGTGTGGTCAAATTTTCGAGAATTGGTTGCATCAGGATGATCGTAGAGGTCAAAGGGAATATTCAGGGGTTGACCTGTTTTAGCCACCTTACCCACAAATCCCACACCGACAGGGACTCGCATTTGGGTTAAGGAACCATCAGCTTGGAGAATTTTCGTCCACAAATCATGGCGATCGCGATCCAAAAGCCATAAGGTACTGCGGTCAGCATTCATCAGTTTCTTCGCCGCATCCATGACTCGTGGGAGGATTTCTTGAATGTCTAAACTACTCTTATCTAGAGAACGAGTGGCTTCTGCTAAAGCAGCGGTTGCTCGCAGTTTCTTCGTGGCACGATAACAGGATTGACAACTTTCCACAATTTGGCGAATTGCCGGAACAAATTCTGCTAATTGCTTTTGATCTCGTTGACTAAAGCCGTGGCGATTGATCAACCAATGTCCTTGATTATCGGAGTTTTTGGGTCGCTTTAATTTGTTGAGTAATTGAATGACAGCAATAATTTGCTGATTTTCATTAGTAATTGGCAACGCCAAGACATTATAGGTATAATAATTGTATTTTTCATCGTATGCTTTAACCAATTCAGACCGCGCATCTTGGTAAACATTCGAGCGAATATTAATGGATTTGCGAGTTTTTGCCACTTGACCCGCAATTCCTTCCCCTAATCGTACCTGAATATCCAGAAATTCACTCCCTTCATTTTCAGCCACGACTGACCAAAGTTCAGTTTTGTCTTCATTGAGTAAAAAGATGGTCGCGCGATCGGCGCTGAGTAAATCACCAATGCGTAAGGTTACGTCTCGCAACACCTCATACAGCGCCTGCGCCGAATCTCTACCATCAGCAACACAAGCTAGTTGAGAGACTAACAGTTTTCGCTCCAGTTCAGCCAAAGTTTTCTGAAATTGGGAATACTGAGGTTCAGGTTCTAAAGCGGCTAGGTGTTTTTTTACCCAACTGGAGTTAAAAACTGACCGATAAATGCGATTGTTAACCTTTAAAATACTCCC
>CAKZMA010001465.1 GCA_937127375.1 uncultured Coleofasciculus sp.
CCCAGCTCCCCCAGCTTCCCCAGCTTCCCCAGCTTCCCCAGCTTCCCCAGCTTCCTCATCTCCCACTAGAGCCGTTGAAGATTATTCTGTAACTGTCGTTCTTGTCGCTGAAGTTGCTCGACCAATTCAATTTCTCGCAAACTACCGGGTTTAATATCCGTCGTTTCCCGGAGTTTTTGGGCAAGTTGGTAACAAAATTGACATCGTTCTAAAATCTGGAGAATCGAAGGGGCAAACTTGGCAAATAAGACTTCATCATCTCGGGTAAAACCACGAGGATCAATCTTCTTGACTAGATCATCTTCCGGTTGGTAGTTGGACTTTAATTTATTGATTAACTGCACCACCGCTACAAGATCTTGTTTGTTGTTTAGTAGGGGCCAAGCCAAAATGGTATAGGTGCGGTATCCGGTACGGCGATCCGTCTTCTGCGCCATCTCGGAGCGCGGATCATCATAAACATCAAAGGGAATGTTAATCACTTTTAAGGAAAAGGCGGCGAGACTAGCAATTCCTTTGTTAGCAGGAATATCGATTAACAGACTACCACCGTCTCCATCCTCAGCAATCAGTGAACCCAATTCTTGTCGTTCTCGATCCAATAAAAAAATACTGGTGCGATCCGCACGCAGCAAATTTCCGACTTTGCGGGTGAGGCGACCCAATAGTTGACAGAGTGTTCTCACCAGTGTTTGTAATGCTTGGTCAACAGCACTCACCCCATGGCTGTAGGAGTAAGCCAACAACTCACCCACTTCAATCGGTGAGTCAAAAACTAGATTCTGCTGGCTATCTAAACCAGCCACATCCTGCCAGTCCAATTCTAAGACCTGGCAAAGTTCGACAAAGTTTAGCCCTTTAACGGGTTGTCCCTTGAGAAAATGATTTAGGGTGTCTAACGATAGTCCCAGGGCTTCCGCTAATTCGCGATCGCGCCCCTGACTCTTATTGCGCCAAGCTTGTTTGACTTTGAGAATAGACTGGGGATGCACACTAAATGACCGAATCATTGTTCTTCGTGGCATTCCTCTCCCGTTCGATCCAAGATTATCATCGGAAAATAATGCCACGCCTCCATGTAGGTTTACAAATAGGTGACATAACGAAGTAAGCGACTGTGTTTATCGGTTACTTCGATTTAACCAGATAAGCTGACTGGTACCCATCTGAACGGTTGGTCTGATCCTAGGTTAAAACGCTGTCTGTTCTTTTTACTACGATTTGTGTAAAATCTTTACGCTTCCAGCAAGGGAGTATGTCAAGGAAAGCCCATGACTTGCCCCACTCTTGAACAGCAACGCTGAAGTTATAGCAGTAGACACATCGATTAGGACTTTCCGAACTGTGGTAGAGACGTTGCATGCAACGTCTCTACCATAAGATGCGTCCTAACCGCTATGGCGATTGCTATAATGGCTACGCATACAAATTTTTTGCTATAATTCTGTAGTATTGGATACAAAAAAACAATACAAAAAAAGACGCTGCTGTTTATTCAGTCCATTCAGCAACGCCCCAGCATTGAGTTTTCTAATCCTATCTATACAAATGGTAGCTAACTGAGCAGAAACGGTTTGCAGTTCGTGTTCCACCCGTTTAACTGTCACACCCGATTGGGCAGAAAAAATAACGTATGAGCCAGTTTCTGTAACTTATTAAACAAAAAACGCTGCTGTTATTCAGTCCATCCAGCAACGCCTTAGTAATTGAGTTTTCTAATCCTGGATACATCCTAACCAAATCAAGCCGAACTGTTTTCGATCCGCATTCCACCCCTGGAAGTGTCACATTAGCTAATTCTGGATAACGGAAAATAGGTTATAAAGTTAGCTTATTGTCCCATCACTCCCCGCTTCAATTACCCCTTCGGCTTGCAGAGCGATCGCTCTCAATTTCTCCAGTATCTCAGGTTTAGCCGATTGCCACAGCGATCGCTGATGCGCCTCCAATAACCGTTCTGCCATATCCCGCATCACCCAGGGATTCTTTTGCTGGATAAAGTCTTGCACCTTTTCATCCAACAAATAAGCCTCCGTCACCCCTTGATACATATAATCTGCCACACAATTGGCTGTCGCATCATAGGCAAACAAATAATCCACCGTCGCCGCCATTTCAAACGCCCCTTTATATCCGTGGCGCATTACCCCTTCAATCCATTTGGGATTCACCACACGGGAACGGTAAACCCGGGCAATTTCCTCCTGTAGCCGTCGCACCTTGGGATTTTCCGGAATCGAATTATCACCAAAATAGGTTTGCGGATTCTTACCTGTCAGCGCCCGCACCGAAGCGGTTAATCCCCCTTGAAACTGATAATAATCATCAGAATCGAGTAAATCATGCTCTCGATTATCCTGATTATGTAACACGACTTGCAATTGTTTCAGCCGTTGTGCAAAGGCTTCTGGTGCTGCAACCCCCTCCTGATTTGGGGAAGATGTACCACAGTAGGCATAACTACTCCAATTCATATACGCCCGCGCCAAATCCTGTTCATCACGCCAGTTTTGCGCCTCAATCAATCCCTGTAACCCCGCGCCATACGCCCCCGGTTTCGAGCCAAATATCCGATAGTGCGATCGCATCTGTGCTTCTTGTTCACTCAATCCCGCTTCACACCAGAACTCTGTCTCCTGTTTCACCTGCGCCGCCAAGGGATTGTCTTCCGGGGATTCATTCAATGCCGCCACAGCAACCACAGCATTGTAAAATAAATCAATTAAATTAGGGAACGCATCGCGAAAAAAGCCCGATATCCGCAGCGTCACATCCACACGCGGACGCCCTAACACCGACAGGGGAAGAATTTCAAAATCCACCACCCGACGTGACGGGCGATCCCAAATTGGTTGCACCCCCAACAACGCCAGCGCTTGCGCCAGATCATCGCCTCCCGTTCTCATGGCTGACGTTCCCCATACAGATAATGCCAGTGTTTTGGGATACTCGCCATTATCCTGGGTATAGCGTTCAATCACCGCTTCCGCCGCCTTTCGTCCCACATCCCACGCCGTTTCGGTAGGAATCGCCCGGATATCAACGGAGTAAAAATTGCGACCTGTGGGTAATACCTCCGGGCGTCCCCTCGTCGGCGCACCCGCCGCCCCACTCTCGACATAGCGCCCATCTAATCCCTGCAATAAATGAGTGATTTCTTGGCAGGTTTGGGTTAAGGCGGGTAAAAGGCGATCGCGAATCCAGTCTAATTCCTGCTGCGTTCGTTGTCCGATTAGGGAGTTAAGTTTTGAATATGTAGGGGCGGGTTTAGGAACATTCTTGTCGCTATTGGTTGTAACGTTTGTACAAAACCCGCCCTGACTAAGTGTTGACTTTCCTTCTACCTTTGATATCAGGGATTCCACTAATTGAGACGCCTGGGCTTCCAATTGCGCGATCGCGTCTCTCTTATTGTCACCTTCTGGAGTCAGGGGATCAACATCCCATCCCCAATCTTGCGCGATCGCACGAGTTAACCCCAAGCGCCCTCTCCCCGGATGACGGGCAATTGCCACAGTTAAGTCTCGCAATAGTCGTCCCTGGGGACACTGTCCCAAAATATGCAACCCATCCCGAATTTGAGCTTCTTTTAATTCACACAGGTAGCTATCGATTTGAGTTAACAGATTCGCTTTTCCTGCTTCCCCTAGAAGGGCGGGTTTAGTTAAGCTATTCGACATCGACACAACGTTATCGGTAAAACCCTCTGTTTCTCTACGTTCCAACCCATCCTCAAATCCCAAATCTTGGTGCAGGTTTTCTTGGATAACCAGTTGAGTAATGCGATCGCGGATCATCGGTAAGCGAGAGGGATCTAAGCTTTGCGCTTCGTAATATTCATCCACTAACCCTTCAAGCTGTTGCAGGGAACCATAGAGTTCAGCGCGAGTCATCGGTGGCGTCAGGTGGTCAATAATCACAGCCTGCGATCGCCGTTTCGCTTGAGACCCTTCCCCTGGATCATTGACAATGAAGGGGTATAAATGGGGCATTGTCCCTAAGGCGACTTCGGGATAACACGTTTCAGAGAGTGCCAAACTTTTCCCTGGTAACCATTCCAAATTTCCATGTTTACCCAGATGTACAACAGCCTGCGCCCCAAATTTCTGTCGTAGCCAATAATAAAAGGCTAAATAAGCTGGCGTTGGTTCTAAATCCGGCGCGTGATAATTTAATCCTGGGTCACTATCATAACCCCGCGACGGTTGAATCCCGACAAAAATATTACCCAGTTGGATTCCCGCAATGGGAATTGTTGATTGTTGATTGTTGATTGTTGATTGTGTAGAGGCGGGTTTAGGAACTTTCTTGTCGCTATTAATAATAACATTTGTACAAAACCCGCCCTGACTGAGTATTGACCCTTCACTTTCTTTATCCCAACGGTTACCGATTCCTTCTTGTACCGTTAAAGGTAACGTATTAAAATAATCTCGATAATCTTGTTCAGATAACCCCTGTTGTAGAGGACGTAATTCCCATCCTTCGGGATCATTTGTTACCCCCCTGGTTAAGCGCTGAATGAGTTCATCCCCTGTTTCTGGAATATTGTTGATCTGGTATCCCGCCGCTTGCAACGCCTTGAGAAGTTCCACACAGCTTGCAGGCGTATCAAGCCCCACACCATTGGCGAGGCGTCCATCTCGGTTAGGATAATTAGCTAAGATCAGGGCAATACGCCGTTCTGATGGCGGAGTTTGGCGTAATTTTACCCAATTCGCGGCTAACTGAGTGACAAAATTAATGCGATCGCGCACCGATTCATACACCACGACATCTGTTTCCAGCATCGGATTCCAGGTTTGCACCGCCTTGAACGAAACTGCACGAGTAATAATGCGTCCATCCACTTCTGGCAAGGCGACATTCATTGCCGTATCTCTAGGAGTCAATCCCTGAAACTGTTCCTGCCATTGTTCCTTTGTACCGCCACTAAAAATGACTTGCAGTACAGGTACATCCAAACGTTGCCATAACTCCAACCCAGGTAGTTCATTATCTGTTAATTTAGCAACAGAGAAACTTGTTGTATTCAGTAATACCTCAATTTTCGCACCATCTTTAGGTTGGAAATAGGATACTACCTCCGCTTGTACCTCCGGATCACGTAACGACGAGACAAAGATTGGCACAGGATATAAGTTTCGTTCAACTAACCCTTGACAAAGTGCATCAATGGGTGATGTATTTCCCGCCAAATAATGAGCGCGATAAAACAGAATCCCCACTTTAGAGTTCGTAGTCAGCGCTTTAGCGCTTCCGTCTCCCCAAGCATAAATTCCCACACGCGGCACGGGTTTAGGAGGTAGAGGCGCATAGCTTCCTCCCAAACACAAATCAGCAACAAATTTCAGGGCGTTGGTACAATTCTCCACACCCCCTTCGATAAAATAGCGCCATAGCTGGTGAACGGCGGTTAGGGGAATGGTAGAATGACTAACTAAATTGGGATCAGGACGATCATCTCCTGGCAATAGGATTAAGTTGGCTCCTGTTTGTTCTACAGTTGTCTGCACCACTTCCAATCCATAAGACCAGTAGGCAGATCCACCCAAAAGCCGGATAATAATAACGTCTGCCTGATTTAACACCTGTTCGGTGTAGGTGTCAATGGTTAATTCCTGCTGCAATTGGAGGAGATTAACGGCTCGAATCGCCGGGAAATCTTGGGGTAAATGAGCCATTGACGCCGCCAAGGTTTGAATATCGGTGTCGGCGGCTGTGATCAAAACGATTGGTGCAGGTGTCTGTTCAATAAAAATGACCCCTTCAGCTTGGGGATTCCATCCTCCCGGTGTTGCAGCAATCCGATGCATAATATTTTCAAAGATATTTTGCTAGTTTAATCGTATTCATTGGGTTGAGTTATTTATTGTATAATAACACCTAATTTTTTTGTTGCAAAAACCCAGTTTTCTTGAAGAATATTCAAGGTTCATGAAGTATCCTAAATAAGCCTTGAGCCGTAAAGATAAATGTAATTTTTGATTAGTTGAGGGGGAAGTTATGAAAACTGTTCCCTGTTCCCTGTTCCCTGTTCCCTGTTCCCTCCCCCCTACAGTAGGTAAGCGATCGCAAAGAGATGTAAACATGATACCTGCCAACAAAAGCGTATCCCCTTTACAAAAGGATACAATAATGGATAAAGTATAAACTCCTAAAAATTTTAAGAAAGATCTTATAAATAAAGCACTATATCTTGGATAGCATCGAATAGAGGCTCAGCTTACACCGAATCAGGGGTGAAGCATTGTCACTTGCTAAAAAAAGACCAAACTCATGGTGATATTGGGAAATCCAAGGTTTAGCCGAACGTTGTCATTGTCAATGTTCGAGCGGCTGCAAGAGGTATTGCAGCAGATGCAGATAAAAATTGGTAGGGAAGCTGTACTCTTGCGATCGCAAGACTTGCCCAGTGTATCTGTGGGTCTAGATCAACAGGGGCAACAATTTACCGTGCTGGTGTCTCCGGTGTTCCGCGCCTTGCTAATCGCGACTCCGATTGAGTCACAGCGGGAAGCTGAGGCAAATGCCCATTCCAGCTTATATCAGGTTGGGTTAACCTTTGAATCAGACGCGATCGCAGATTTTCTCGACGATCAACTCACTCAACGGTTTACCAGCCACTCCCAGATTCTACATATTTTCAAGCTTGCCCAAACCTATCCACAAGCGAACCAAGCAAGCATCCAGAGTGAATTTACGCTGTTGTTGATGGACATACTCACCGCTAATCCCATCAGCAATGAACCCATCCATCCTTACTGTGAGGTTGGTCAACCCATTGAAGCAGCGCTACGCCAACAGGTTGAACAGGAACGGCTGGTTCACCAGGTTACCACTCACATCCGTCAAAGTCTAGAATTACCCGTTATCCTCTCCACGGCTGTCGATGAGGTGCGCCATTTTTTGAACGTTGATCGATTACTAATCTATCAATTTGACGGCGATTTGGCTAAGCTTGGGGATGAGGGCGATAAAATTGAGGTTGACAATTCCACAGATGTCACCGATGAATTCAAGAACGCCAAGTTTCTAACTTCACCGCCTCTCTCACAACAGGATGAGGGTTGTGTCACTTATGAAGCCCGCCGTTCTAATGAAATTCGTTCAGTTCTCAATTGGCGAGAGGAAAAGGACTGCGCCCTCCATATTCCTAACTGTCGCACCAAATATCACCAAGGATTTACGGGGGCGATTGATGATATTGAAGTCGCCTACAGCGATTCTCCCTGTTTACTCCAACTGCTGCGACAAACCCAAGTCAAAGCTAAGTTAGTCGCACCGATTATTGTTCAAAATCGCCTCTGGGGATTACTAATTGCTCACCAATGTTTTGCACCCCGACACTGGCAAGAAAGTGAAAAACTGTTTCTCAAGCAAATTGCCGAACACCTGGCAGTTGCCATTTACCAGGCACAATTGTATGCCCAACTGCACCAGCAAAAAAGTAGCCTAGAACAGCGGGTGATTGAGCGCACCCAGGAACTTCGGGATGCACTGCAAGCGACACAAGCCGCTAACCATGCCAAAAGTGAATTTCTGGCGGCGATGAGTCATGAGTTGCGGACGCCCCTGACTTGTGTGATTGGATTATCGGCAACATTATTACGTTGGTCATTGGGGGAGGGCGGTAGCAAAACTGTATCCATTGAGAAACAACGGCGTTACTTACAAACCATCCAAGAGAATGGGGAACACTTACTGGCACTAATTAACGATATTCTTGATTTTTCCCAATTAGAAGCGGGAAAAGCCGTTTTAAATATCAACGAATTTTCCCTGCGATATCTTGCCCAGCAAACCTTACGATCCTTAAAAGAAAAAGCCAGCAGTGGTCAAGTCGAATTAATCCTCGATTGGCAAGTCCCTACCCCCAAGGATCGCTTTCAGGCTGATCCACGCCGACTCCGGCAAATTCTGTTTAACTTATTGGGAAATGCGATAAAATTTACCCCGGCGGGTGGTCAGGTCACCTTAAGGGGTTGGCGAGAACAGAATCGAGCAGTATTTCAAATCGAAGACACGGGGATTGGCATTCCCCAAGAACAAATTCCCCTAATGTTTCAAAAGTTTCAGCAGTTAGAGAAAACCTATCAGCGTACCTACGAAGGTACAGGTTTAGGGCTAGCCCTGACTCAACAATTGGTCGAACTCCATGGCGGTACGATTGACGTTGAATCCACTGTGGGAAAAGGGTCTATCTTTACCGTTTGCGTACCCATCCAATCAGTTGTTCCAGGAGGAACCAAATCACCCGCCCCATCGGGAAAGGGATCTTCGGTGCCAGAGAGTATCGTTTTAATCGAAAATAATGAAGCGAGTGCGACAGCCATCTGTGAAATTCTCACGGCGGCGGGTTATCATCTAGTTTGGCTGATCGAAAGTTCGACGGCTGTGAGGCAAATTGAACTGCTGCAACCCCATGCCGTGATTGTGGATTGGCAGTTATCGGCAAGGGACGGATATGAGATCAGCTATTATCTCCACCATAAGACGACAACAGCACACATTAAAGTGTTGGCTTTGCTCACATCCTCACTCTCAGCCGATGAACAGCACGATCTCAACGCCCTCGTTGACGATTACTTACCCAAACCCATAGAACCTGCCCAACTTCTGCACAAAGTTGCCACATTGATGGCAACATGAAACTTGGTCTTATGTCCTTGGTCATTTATACTTGGTTGTTGACTTAATCAATAAGGAGTGTAAGCATGAGCGAATTTCTAGATTTCCTCAAACATAAGTATGCGTATGTCGCGATCGGGGAATTTAAGCCCGGTAAGTTTGAAGAAGCCCAACAGCTTTACGAAGAAGCCATCTCGACCTACACTCACGGATTTCAAGGGGCATATATGCTGCGAGAACCGGGAACGGATAAAGGGATTGCCGTTATCTTTTGGGATCATATCGAAGACATGGATGAAAATCAAAATGAGGCTTACCAACAGATTTTGGAGAAGATGTCTCATTTATTTGTCAAGCCACCCACAACCACATTTTATGAAGTGTCTAGTCAAATACCGCCTTCTGTGAAAACAGCAGAATAATCATGCTGCAACGAATCATTCTCAACGGCTTCAAGTCTATTAAAAAGATGGATCTGGAGTTGCGCCCCTTAAATGTCTTGATTGGAGCCAACGGAGCAGGTAAGAGTAACCTCGTTTCGTTTTTTAAGCTGCTGAATGAGATGATGGCTGGACGACTGCAACAGTACATTGCTATGTCGGGACGCGCTCAATCTCTGTTGCACTTTGGACCCAAGATCACACCGCAAATAGAGGCGCAACTAGAGTTTGAGGTTGAGAATGGAATGGATACCTATACCCTGCGTTTATTCCATGCCGCAGGGGATACGTTTTTTTTTGCTGAAGAAACCTTGAACTTCTTGCAAACGGGTTACTCATCTCCAAGAACCGACTCATTAGGTGCAGGACATCAGGAAACAAAAATCAGCGAAGCAGCAGACGAAGGTACGCAGACAGCCAAAACACTCAGATTCTTGCTCAACCGCTGCCGTGTGTATCACTTTCACGATACATCGTCTACGGCGGGGGTTCGTCAATCCTGTTATGTTGGCGATAACCGATGGCTGATGCCGGATGCCGGAAATTTAGCCGCATTACTCCTCAGATTCCGCCAAGAAAATGGTGGTTCGGCTTATCAGCGTATTGTCAAAACCATCCGTTTAATTGCCCCATTTTTTGATGATTTTGTGCTTGAACCAGATGCCTCTAATCGCGTCATTTTAAACTGGAAAGAAAAGGAATCAGATCAGGTATTTGGACCCCATCAGTTTTCTGATGGGACGTTGCGAGCAATATGCCTTACCACATTGCTCTTACAACCAGAAGATGAATTACCGGAACTGATTATTGTTGATGAACCGGAACTCGGTCTTCATCCCTATGCTCTCAATGTTGTAGCGGCGATGTTTGGCAAGGCTTCGTATAACACACAAATTATCATCAGCACCCAATCTAGTTCTTTTTTGGATAACTTTGATCCTGAAGATGTCATTGCGGTAGATCGACAGGGTAAAGAGTCATACTTTAAACGGTTAGATGCCACAGCATTAGCAGATTGGCTTGATGAATATAGTTTAGGAGAAGTTTGGGAGAAAAATGTCATTGGTGGAGGACCCCATTAATGGTACGTCTCTACTTATTTGCTGAGGGGCAAACTGAGCAGACATTTGCCGATAACATCCTCAAACAACACCTGGCTAACTATGGTGTTTTTCTGGACAAAATTGTGCTTATTGCCCACGCTCGGAAAAAGGGTAAAGTACATCGCGGTGGTGGTAGGCAGTATCAACCGATGAAGGATGACATCCAGCGTTTTCTCAAGCAGGAGAAAAGCGACAATCTGTTCTTTACGACGATGATTGATTTGTATGCCATCTCTCCTGAATTTCCCGGATTGACTGAAGCCGAAAAGCTGCGCCAAAATCCCCTGGAGAGGGTTCAATTTCTAGAGAATAGCTTCGCTCAAGATATTGATGATAGTCGATTCATCCCGTACATCCAATTACACGAATATGAGGCATATCTTTTCACTGATCCAAGTTTGTTTGAGTACTTTTACGAAGGTCATAGAAACAAAAATAAGATTGCAGAGCTCAAGGCGATCGCGGATCAATATGAAAACCCTGAGCTGATTAATGATGGACAAGATACAGCTCCTAGTAAACGCATTATTGATCAGTTTCCTGCTTATAAAAAAGCCAAGGTTACTGAGGGATCTCAGGTAGCTGAACTTATTGGACTACAAAGCATTCGGAATCGCTGTTCTCACTTCAACGCATGGCTATCAAAACTTGAATCATTGAGCCGCTAGCTATTTAGGGCTATTTTATTTGAGCTAGTACAAGAAAGGAGGACGAATGACCAATAACCAATGACCAAATCATTCATTCATATTGCGATAAGTTGCTACCGCTGATGGTGAAATTCGGTTCAGATAGCGGAAAATCCAATATTTAATCACCGAATCAAGAATAACTGGAAATGTGGCAATAAACAAAAAGATAAAATCATGATTTTCGGGAATACCGAAATGCCGGGAAATTCCGGCTAGAATCACTTCCCAACCGTGGGGAGAGTGGAATCCGACAAACATGTCGGTAAACAAAATAATGATAAAGGCTTTGGCACTATCACTGAGTCCGTAGACAATATCATCAATAAACGACTTTAATACCACAAAATCCGCTTTGCTAGTAACAATCACTCCCGCAAAAAAAGCGAGAGAAATTAAGTCGGAAAAAATATTCTTAATCGCATCAGAACTGCGATACTGATAGTCCTCAGCTAGCTCAGTGGCTTTTGTTCTCAGCCGTTCTTCCATTTCTTCCGAGGATAACTTTGGTGCCATTCCCAATAAGCTTTTAAAATGTAGTTCCTCTTCAAACCGCTGGAGTTCGGTGAAGGCTTCTTCCTTCATATCGATGTTTAAAAAAATACCCGGCTCATTTTCTGAGCGAAACGAGTCAACAATGGGTCCAACCACAAAGGTTTTAGCCACCTGATGAGCTAAAATGGGAACAATGATCAGGGTTAAAATAAACTTGATCGAAATTAAGGTTTTGTCTCGAGACGTGCGAAACTTTTTGACAACTTCCTCTTCAGCTTTGGGATCAAGTTCTCGCTGTAGGCGGTTGACGGTTCGCAGAATTGACCGAGGCACAACCCCGGTTTTATCCGATACAGTTTCTAAGGCATCATTTTGGGGATTCACGCTAGCCTGCTGCAACTGGGATAAAGTTTTGGCATTGGCTGTCGTTCTGGGATTACCGTTGGCTTGAGCCACTTGATTGGCAGATAGCGGGATCAAGGAAACGGAGGATGGCTCAGGTTCTGAATATCGTTTTAATAGTTCGTCAATAAAGTTGAGTTTTTCGATGATAATCCCTTGCTTATCGGTTAATTCGATGGGATCATAGCGGGCTAAATTGTCTCTATCTCCGAGTAAGCCATTCATGGTTTTGGGTTCAGAAAGCCGAAAAACTGAGCGACTGGTTCTAAATTCCCGTAAGCGAACTCGAATCGTATTTAAATATTTCTTTAAGTCAGCCTCGAAATAGGAAATAACACTATCACTATGTTGACTGGAGCGAGCCGAAATTTTCTGCCCATTGAAATGCTCATCTTCAATGGATTTAATCGTTAACGCAGCTTTGTAAGCTTGATCTAAGGCTCTTTCGGGGGTATCCGCGAACCATTGGTTAGCCAGACGTAAAATAGAGGGTAGCTTCATCGAAACGGCTAATATCTGAATAAAAAATAGTCCGGAGCGTTCCTGGCTCTCAATCGCCAGAATTAATATAGTCTACTTTACGTGGTATATTAACAGACTAAGCCCAAGTCAGTTTTGTCAATAACCCTCAAACCCTTACATAAACGTAGCTTGCTTGATCGTTGAGCGCGAGTATGACGAATGACAAATGACAAATGACAAATGACCAATGACGAATTCGATTTGGATTAGTGGTGGTACTCGCACGGGCAAAACAAGTCGGCTGGTGACTCTGTTTCGCCAATGGGTAGAAGCGGGATGGGGTCGATCGCGTCCGTTATCTTCTCCCATTGTCCACAAAAAGCGGCGCGATCGCTATCAGACGCCAGCCCTGTTAATTTTGGCAGCCAATGCTGATAATCGTCGGGAGTTGACGGATCGCCTCACGACGACGTTACAGGGGCGTTATCCAGTACGTTGTCAGACGCCCTTGGGCTTCTTTCAAGACGAAGTAATTCTATTTTGGCCCCTTTTAATCCAACGGTTAAATCTGAGAGCGCAATTTCCCCTGCGCCTGCGCCCGGAAACCGAACAGGATTTAGCCATGCAGTTGTGGCGTCCCCAACTCGAATCTGGATTAATTCCGATACCGGGAAATAATGAGTCAGTTCGGGTGCGGCGTCTGTTAGATTTGTTACAGTTAGCCGCCCTGAGTGGGACGCCGATTGAAGAAATTCCCAGGATTCTAGAACAGGGAGTGGTGGAACTTGAAGCCACCCCCGATCAATGGGAATTAATCGGTAAACTGCTGTTAGATTGGCGGGGGTGGTGTCTGGATAAGGGACTGTTAACCTACAGTCTGGTGGGTGAACTCTATTGGCGGGAAATGTTACCTGATGCGACGTATCAGCAGTATTTAACCCAGCGTTATCGGGCGATACTGGCAGATGATGTAGATGAGTATCCCGCGATCGCGCGAGATTTGTTTGATTTACTCTTAGATCAGGGTATCGTGGGGGCGTTTACCTATAATCCCCAGGGTCAAGTGCGCTTAGGCTTAAACGCTGATCCAGATTATTTGTCAGGATTAGCCTCTCGGTGTCAAGTGGAATCCTTACCGTCACAGCCGAATGATTCCTTAGCCGATACGTTATCCCCAATGGCGGTAGACCTGCTCAATGACCCCATGATATTGTCAGACTTGCCGGAGTTTTTGCGATCGCTACAAACCACATCCCGCGCTCAGTTGTTGCGCCGCACCGCCGAGGTAATTGTAGACGCCGTGAAGTCGGGACAAGTGGAACCGGGGGATATTGCCATCATTGCACCCGGATTAGATGCGATCGCCCGGTATACTTTGACCGATATTCTCACCAAACAGGGGATTCCCATCCAACCGTTGAACGAACAGCGCCCCCTGATTAGTTCCCCTTTAATTCGAGCCTTATTAACCCTGCTAACCCTTATATATCCAGGGTTAGGGCGATTAGTAGATCGAGAGGCGATCGCCGAAATGCTCGTGGTTCTTAGTCGTACACCCGAACCCGTGGCGACGGCTGAAGCAGACTCTCCCCTCCCCAGTCCCAATATTGACCCAGTACGGGCGGGTTTACTCGCAGACTACTGCTACTCTCCTGATCCCGACTCCCCCCACTTATTACCCGTTGAAGCCTTTGCCCGTTGGGATCGTTTAGGACATCGAGCGACAACCGCTTACACCCAGATTCAGCAATGGTTAGAGGTGCAACGAGAACAGCAGCAACAGCGCCTAATTCCGTCCTGTGTGGTGATCCTCGATCGCGCTATCCAGAAATTCCTATGGAATGGCTCTAATCTACCTTACGACCAAATTGCCGCCTTGCGGGAACTCATGGAAACCGCCCAACATTATTGGGAAGTGGATGGACGATTGCGGAAACTCCCCGCCAATACGACTGATGAGGAAATAGCCAGAGGGGGAACACCACCGCAGGCGACGATTTCCCAATTTATTCAGTTATTGCGTCGGGGAACCGTCACCGCCAATTCCTTTCCCCTTCGTCGTCTCCCGGCTACGGCTAATTCAGCCGTTACCCTAGCCACCATTTTCCAATATCGAGCCGCCCGTGGCTATCATCGTTGGCATTTTTGGTTAGATGCGGGATCTCATCTTTGGAGTCAGGGAGGTGCAGCGACGTTATTTGCAGCCCCCTTATTTCTCAAGGATTGGTTTGGACAGCCTTGGACAGAAGCCGATAAAATCCAAGCAGATGAGGAACGCCTACAGCGAATTTTACAGGATTTGTTAGGGCGAGTGGGTGAGCGAGTGTATTTGTGCCATAGTGATTTAGCTGTCAATGGGACAGAACAAACGGGTGCGTTGTTAAACTTAGTTCATTCCTCAATAGAGTTAATGGCTGAGTCAGTTGTGAGTCATTGACAAAATTCGTTATTCGTCCTAGTGAAGAGATAGAGGAATTATAGCAACCGCCAAGACGGTTAGGACACA
>CAKZMA010001466.1 GCA_937127375.1 uncultured Coleofasciculus sp.
TCCCCCAGCTTCCCCAGCTCCCCCAGCTCCCCCAGCTCCCCCAGCTCCCCCAGCTCCCCCAGCTCCCCCAGCTTCCCGACACCTGACACGACGTTCTAGGAAAGGTTTCCACTGAACACGGGTATTTTCGCACTAACCCTTAACTCTTCCGACTCTTCATCAAAAATCGTCAGATTAGTCGGTTTGCAGCGCATGACATTTACAGAAATCCCTTGAGCGCCTTCATTTTCTAAATCTTCAATATATCCCCCTTGAGCGGATTCGGCTTCCTGTTTGCTGGAGAATGGACCGAAATAGTAGGTGCATTGGGGATCATCTGTGACGATTTCTACCCAAAACGCCAAGCCTAAAAATTGGAGACTGTTGATCAAAACTTCTTTCATGTTCATTACCTAAGTCGATGGGATGCTATGTGGTCTTGTTAATTTCGAGTTGTTTACATTTTGTTATACTACTTGTTGTTATACTACTTTACGTTTCCTTTTTCCAAGAATTTTTGCTGAGATCATCAAGATACAGGGGATTGACCCAACGCTGACGATAGGTTTCATACAACGTCATGGCGGCGGCAACAGAAGCGTTGAGGCTAGGAGTCTTGCCATACAAGGGAATCGAAACCAACACATCACAGCAGCGTTGAGTCAAGAGACTTAGACCGCTACCTTCTGAACCAATAACTAATACTATCGATCCATTTAAGTCAACGGTGTGTAGTAGTTTACCAGCGTCAGCACAAGTCCCATAAATCCAAAACCCAGCGGTTTTCAGTTCCTCTAAGGCACGACTCAGATTGACCACTCTGGCAATGGACAAGGTTTCTAATGCGCCCGCTGCTACTTTCATGACGGTGGAAGTAACGCCTACGGCTCGTCGTTGGGGAATCACTAAACCTTGAGCGCCCAAGGCTTCCGCAGTACGAATAATAGCACCTAAATTGTGGGGATCAGTAATCCCATCACAAACGACGATCACAGGGTATTGGCTGGTGGATTTGGCAGCTTCAATTAAATCCCCTAATTCTTTGTAAGAGTAAGGTGCTACTTGAGCCGCCACACCTTGATGATTAGCCCCTTGAGTAACTTGGCTGAGGCGTCGCGAATCGACTTCATCAATCACTGTACCATTGGCTTTAGCTTGCAGCAGTAATGAGTGAAAGCGGTGATCGTAGCGTAACTGCGGTAGAATCCACACCCGATTAAGCTGACGTTGATTTTCCAGGGCGGCTAGGACAGGGTGGCGTCCATAAAGTAAGTCAACATCTTCTGACAAAGTGGACTCAGATTCCGTTGGTTCTGGCGGCGACGGTTGGGGATCATAGCGACGTTTTAGAACAGGTTTATCCGGGGAGCGTTGATCCCTGGAGAATTTACCTTTAGAGGAGGGACGGCGTTGGTCACGTTGAAACTTCCCTCGCTTTGGCTTGCTAGAGGTGTTAGAGCGGCGATCTTGATTAGCCATAATTTAATTAAATAAAGTGTGCTGATGATTTAAGGGGTATCGAGTTCCAAATAAGCCAATAACTGAGTCAGGCGTTGGGGATCAGTCAGATACAGATATCCCAGTAATGTTTCTAAGCTGGTGGCTTGTTGATAGATTTTGCGATTGAGGCGTCGTGACGTTCCAGTCGCCGCATTCCGTCCACGTCGCAATAGTGCCAATTCGGGTTCAGTGAGATAAGGTTCGAGCGATCGCAGCGTATTCGCTTGACTTTCGGCGCGGACTTGAGCCACTACTTGATCATGATAATCACATAAACGTTTAGGGGGAAGTAAATAGTGACGGCGGATATAGAGTTCATACACAGCATCTCCCAGATAAGCCAACGCCGCCGGTGAGATCTGTTGGATTTGGCATTGGGGATCGGCAGCAGCATTCAATTGCCGAAATCGGGCTTCTGTGCCAGAAAGGGCTGAGTTATTGTCTACGCTGTTTGCCGTCTCTTCCTGCTGCTCCATAAAACTCGGACGAAATGAAAGGCAGTTTAAATGCCCGCCCCTATTTTATCGTAAAAAGCTCCAGGGCAAATAACGGGAAATCCCCTGCCAGACTGTCAGGGGATGAGTGCCACAGTTTTCCTGTGTTCAATTATTTTTTGACGTTATCCAAGGCTTCATCAACCGATGGTTGAAGTGAGAGAAATTTTTCTAGACGCACTAGCTTCACTGTTTGAGTCACACGGGCATTGGTGACAATTTGCAATTTTCCCTCAGCCGTTTGAGCCTTTTTCGCTATACGCACTAAAGCGCCTAAGCCCGAACTATCCACGAAATCGATCTTTGAGAGATCCAAAATAATATTTTTTGGTCCCTCATCGACACATTTACCAATCACCTTCCCAAACGTTGGTTCTGAGAAGGCATCTAACAATCCAGTCAGACGGAACAGTTGATAATTACTTTTGACCTCACGAGTCCCTCTTAAGCTGACTGTCAGGTTGAGTTGCTCAGGAATAACACCCTCCTAGCTGTACTTGACTAAACGAATTCAACATGGGTTGGTGGTTTACCAGCGATTTAAGCTATTCGATAGTATAGCGAGAAGTTTACGGATCATCCACATAGAGCGTGGTGGGCGTGGAAATAACCCACCTTCTACCCCTTGCCTTCTACCTTCTGCAAGTAGGGGCTTTAAGTAGGGGTTTTGTGCGATCGCATGGATTCGACAAACTGATCAAACAAGTAGTCGGCATCATGAGGACCCGGACTCGCTTCTGGATGGTATTGCACCGAGAAGAATGGTAGCGTCTTATGACGCAATCCTGCCACAGTCCGGTCATTCAGGTTGAGGTGCGTAATTTCCACATCCGCCCCTAAGGACTCAGAATTGATGGCAAATCCATGGTTTTGGCTGGTAATTTCTACCCGTTGCTGTAACCCAGCCGGGTGATTTAACCCACGATGTCCAAATTTTAGCTTAAAGGTTTCAGCACCCATCGAAAGACCCAATATCTGGTGTCCCATGCAGATGCCAAACAGGGGTTTTCGGTGTTCTAACAAGGCTTTGGTCGTTTCAATCCCGTCCCTCACCGCCGCTGGATCACCGGGTCCGTTCGAGAGGAAAATACCATCGGGGTTGTACTTAAGAATGTCTTCCGGGGATGTATCCGCTGGCACCACGATCACACGACAACCATAGCTGGCTAAACGCCGCAGAATATTGCGTTTGATGCCAAAATCGATCGCCACTACCGTTAAGGGGTCACCCGCCGCCGATTCTGCCGAGGGACGAAACTCCCAATGATTATCCGTGGTTTCAGACCACTCGTAAACCGCTTTGGTTGTCACTTCCTGCACCAGATTTAACCCCGCCATACTCGGCGCAGCTTGCACTTGTTGCAGCAATTTGCCGGGATCAAGAATTTCTGTGGAAATACCACCATTCATCGCCCCGGTTGAGCGCAGTTTGCGAGTCAGCGCCCTCGTATCAATCCCGTAAATTCCGAGAATCTTGTGTTCCTTGAGGTAGTCGGGTAAAGATTGGGTTGAGCGCCAATTACTGGGACGCCAACAAATATTTCGGGCGATCGCACCCCGGATCTGAGGATGGGTTGATTCTTCATCCTCTGGGTTAACTCCCGTGTTTCCCAGTTCGGGATAGGTAAAGGTGACAATCTGACCACAGTAGCTGGGATCGGTTGCCACTTCTTGATACCCCGTCATGGCGGTGTTAAAGACAACTTCTCCAATCGCCGTACCTGAAGCGCCGAAAGACCAACCCTGGTAGGATGTTCCATCCGCTAGTACCAGAAGCGCTGGTGTAGCCCCTGAAATAGGCATAAGCAGTTTTTTGTTGATGGTTGATGTTTATTCTAAGAGTAGGATAACTTGAACACTCAACTGAGACGCTATTATCCCATGACAACGGAAAAACTGGCGAGGACTTTGGGTGGCGATCGTGAAAATTCCCCCGACTGAATCAGTCTGGGGGAAGGAAGCTATGAGGAAATTTGAAGGGAAATAAGCATTACTAGGGCGTCGATTTCACCTTGATGGTTGAAATGTTAACCGCCTTCACCGTAATGCCACCTACACCAAACATTCATGAATGGATAAAGGTTATTAGAGTGTGACTTTTATAGTCGTGGATTACCTACCGCCTGAGCAAGATCAGTTGTCGTCTGCCTTCGGATCAGCAAAATTGATCTTGATTTTTTAGCGCTTAAATGATACTAGAAAAATACGAAAGCGTTCGTTCATAATAAAGATAAATTGCTCAAGAGCTTTTTGAGCCTATGTTATCTTGCGATCGCGTCGTCATTCTGTTTATTTCTGGCACCTTAGCCTTAACCACAGGGGCTTGTAGTCGTTTGGAGTCCTCAGGGCGTCTGGAAGACTCCTCTCAACCCATTGTTACCTCGACAACGCCCAGGGTTTCCCCTCAACCCTCGACACCTCCGGAATCGGCGGAAACCCAGACACAGCCAACTGCCACAGAACTTTATAAACAAGCGCTAGATGCTGCCTATAGTGCCGCAACGATTAGTCAATCGGCTCAATCGGGGGATGATTGGCAGTTAGTGATCAGCCGTTGGCAAGAGGCGATCGCACTTTTGGAATCCGTGTCGTCGTCGAGTCCCAACTATGCGATCGCGCAATCGAAAATCGCTGAATATCAAGGCAATCTTAACATTGCCCAACAACAAGCCACTAGCCCTCGTCTCCCTGATCCTGAACCCCTCAGTGTCGCCACCAAAACAGTTACGAAATCCCCGGATTCTTCAGACACAGATCAGGCAAATCCGGCGACATCCGAGAACCCGTTACCGGGAAATATAGAAACCCCAAAAATCGTTAAAGCACCAATCAAGCAGCGAATTGGTCAAACTCCCGTGATTGAAGTAACGTTTAATGGCGAACAAACCTTTAATATGGTTGTTGATACAGGGGCAAGTGGTACAGTCATTACTCAAGCCATGGCGCAGCGTCTGGGTGTAGTTCCAGAGGGTGAAATTACTGCCGATACAGCCAGTGCTAAGGGGGTTAAATTTGCCATTGGTCAAGTTAAATCTATCGCTGTCGGAGAAGCAGCTCAACAGAATATAAACGTCGCGATCGGCGGGGCAAATTTAGACGTGGGATTATTGGGGCAAGACTTCTATAGTCACTATGATGTCGTGATTCGAGAAAATGTTGTCGAATTTCACCACCGTTAAGAACAAAACCCTAGCTTCTGAGCTTAATCCATGCTTCTATCATGTCCGCCTTATGGGTATAAAAGTGTTACCTAGTACCAAACAGTTGAGGTAATTTTGTCAAGTCTACATTGCCACCGCTAATAATCACGCCGATTCGCTTTCCGGGTGCGGTGATTCGTCCTTCGAGTAAAGCAGCGGCGGCGAGTGTACCTGTGGGTTCAACGACAATTTTTAGGCGTTCCCATAAGAAGGTGAGGGTGCGACGAATGGCATCTTCGGAGACAGTGATCATGTCATCGACATAATTGAGGACTAAGGGAAAGGTAAACTGACCCAAAGATGGGGTACGAGCGCCATCAGCAATGGTGTCTGGGTTATGGCATTTATGGAGGGTTTTGCTGTAAAACGAGCGAGTAGCATCATCAGCGCGTTCGGGTTCAACGCCAATCACTCGGCAATTGGGAAATAAGCTTTTGGCGGTAATCGCACAGCCGGAGAGTAAACCGCCGCCACCACAACAGACGAGTAAGATATCTAGTTGACCGATTTGTTCAATTAGTTCTTGGGCAACGGTACCTTGTCCGGCGATAATATCAGGGTGGTCGTAGGGTGGGATAATCGTCAGATGTCGTTCTACTGCTAGTTTCTTGGCGAGTTCCTCTCGGATGGTTTCTGCGGGTTCATAGAGGATCACTTCAGCGCCGTAACCACGAGTTGCCGCTAGCTTGACATCTGGGGCATTTTCTGGCATGACAATGGTGGTTGGGATGTGGAGGAGTTGACCGGATAGGGCGATCGCTTGGGCATGGTTGCCGGATGAGTAGGTAATCACACCCTGTTGTTTCTGGGCAGTTGAGAGTTGAGATAGGGCGTTAAATGCACCACGAAATTTAAAGGAACCTGTGCGTTGAAAGTTCTCGCATTTGAAGAAAACCTGAGCTTGGGTACGTTGGTTGACAGTGGTAGAGGTGAGAACGGGTGTAAGATGAGCGTGGGTTCTCAAGCGCTTAACGGCGGCTTCGATGTCGGTATAGGTAACAGATAATGATTGGTTTGTCATTCGTCAATAGTCATTATTAATATGGCTCAAAAACTTATAAATAATACAGTTAGCACTAAATCTCCAGAAGTAGCGACTCACCCAGAACTTGATCTACTCCTGTGCTGTAGCCGCACCCAAATAAATACGACAACAGCTAAATCTATCAAAACATTAGTTGAGTCAAACATCAACTGGGCGCATTTAATCCAAATGGCTGATAGACACGGGGTTTTACCCCTCCTGTATCAAAGTCTTAACAGTACCTGTTCAGAAGTTGTTCCTCAGACTATTCTGAATCAACTACGGCTGCGGTTCCAGACGAACGCTCTATATACTTTATTTCTGAGCGAAGAATTAATCAAACTCCTGAACCTATTTGAAACCCATCAAATTCCGGCTATTCCTTTCAAAGGGTCTGTTCTGGCGGCTTCTGTTTATGGTGATCTGGCGCGGCGACAGTTTGTTGATATTGATATTTTAGTCCGAGAACAGGACTTTCTCAAAACGGAAGCGTTGCTGATTACTCAAGGATATCAGTTAAAGCTTCAATATGACTGGGAGCAGTGTTTTGTCGATGATAATCGCCAAATTGAGGTGGATATTCATCAAGGAATTGCTCCCTCCTATTTCCCGTTTTATCTAGATTTTGAGGGGTTATGGCAGCGCTTACAATCGGTGCCTTTGCTGGAGACAACAGTGGTGAGTTTTTCCCCAGAGGATTTACTGTTGATTCTGTGCG
Organism: uncultured Coleofasciculus sp.; assembly: GCA_937127375.1. Classification (GTDB taxonomy): domain Bacteria; phylum Cyanobacteriota; class Cyanobacteriia; order Cyanobacteriales; family Coleofasciculaceae; genus Coleofasciculus. Next base: position 6,916 of record CAKZMA010001466.1, read on the forward strand.
TTCAAGTGGCTAAAGACTGTTGGGAAAAGTTGGGGCGACTGGAAAAGCTGATTAAGGTTTGCGATATTGCACAAGTTATTCAGGCTTATCCAGAGTTAAATTGGCAAGGGGTTATTGAAACGGCTAGGAAATTGGGGGGGTTGCGTATGCTCGATTTTGGTCTTATTTTAGCTAGAGAGCTTGTAGGTGCTACTTTGCCTCCAGAGATTGAGTTAAACGTCCAAGCCGACTCAGTAGCGGTATCGCTAGCGGCTCAGGTATGTCGGAATTTCTTTGAGAATGTAAATGATTCGGCTGATATTGCTAGTCGCCAAGACTTTAATCTCAGCGCGATGATGCAACGGTTTATGTTTTATATCAGAATTCGGGAAAAGCTATCTAATAAGATTCAGTATGTTTCCGATTTTGTGCGACGAGAATTGATTTAGAGTTGTATAGGATTTGGGCAGGTTAACGGTAATGTTGAGCTTGGGTTTCAAATAAGTGAGTGTACGTCCCATCGAGTTGCATTAGTTCCTCATGAGTACCGCTTTCAATAATTGAGCCGTTTGCCATAACATAGATACGGTCTGCCATTTTCACGGTGGAGAGGCGATGGCTGATCAGAATAGCCGCTTGGTCTTGAATGAGTTGGCGGAATTTCTTAAATACTTCGTATTCGGCTTTGGGGTCTAAGGCGCTAGTGGGTTCATCTAAAACAATGACTTGGGAATCGCGCAAAAATGCCCTGGCGAGGGCTATTTTCTGCCATTGACCGATGCTGAGTTCTTCTCCCTGTTCAAATAGTTTACCTAGCATGGTGTCATAGCGTTGGGGTAAACTGTTGATGACTTCATCAGCACCAGCACGATAGGCGGCTTTGCTGATTTGTTCATCTGTGGGGGAGAGTTTTATATTACCTAACCAGATATTTTCTTGGGCGGTTAGGTGGTATTTCATGTAGTCTTGGAAGATGACGCTGATCTGTTGTCGGAGGTCGGTAATTTTAAAGTGGCGCAGGTCGATGCCATCAATGGTAATGTTACCAGTAGTTGGGTCATAAAGGCGGCAGAGGAGTTTAATTAGGGTGGTTTTTCCAGAACCGTTTTCCCCAACTAGGGCGATGGTTTCTCCCGGTTTGATAGTCAGGGAAATATCGTTTAGGGCTTGGCGGGTAGTTGTGGCATACTGAAAACTGACATTGTTGAAAGTGATCCCAGTTTTGATGGGTTGGGGGATGGGTTGAGGATGTAAGGGTTCGGTGATTTTAGGTTTTAGGTCAAGGAATTCGTAGAGGTCAGTTAAAAATAGGCTTTCTTCATAAAGACTAGAAAATGCCCCTAATAATCCTTGAAATGCACCTTGTCCTTGCTTAAAGGCTTGATGATAAAGGGCTAGATCGCCTAGAGTAAGAATACCGTGGACGGTTTGATGGATAATAAACCCATAGGCGGCAAACATAATCAATCCAGCAATGGCTTGAGCGCCTAAATTAGCCGCAGAACGCCGAGTGGCAATGGCGAAGCTTTCGTGGTAGAGTTGCCAACGTAACTGGCGAAATCGTTCGCTAAATAGAGAACCTAAATTAAATAGGCGAATTTCTTTAGCAACTCTATCTCTGGTGAGTAAGGCGCTGTAGTATCCCGCACGGCGTCGGATTGAAGTTTTCTCCCGCTGCCAATGATACATGATTTTGGCGAATTTTAAGCGGACTAGCACCGAAGGGATGGCGACGACAAAAAGAACCCCAGCCATTCCCCAGTGAAAGGAGAGTAATAAACCGACAATTGCCAGTAAGGAAATGCTATTTTTACCGATTTGGGTGAGGCGGTCTACAATTTGAGTGGGTCGTGATGGGGCTTCTCGTTGCGCCCGTTGCAATTTATCGTAGTATTCGGCATCCTCGTAGTGTTCTAAGTCCACTTCAATGGACTTGGCATGGAGGATACCTTCCATAAAGTCAGTGACGCGCTGGGCTTGTAGGGTACTGACTAAATTAGCGGATGATTCGCACAGAGTCGTTGCCAGGATAACAATACCTGCGATCGCCAGCAATACCATGATTTGACTGAATGCAGCTTCCTGGTTAGGAGTGGTGAGACTAGCAGAAAGGGTATCAACCACTACTTTCGTCAGGTAGAGGGAGGCTAGCGGGAGGATTCCCTGGAGGATAATTAGGGCGACTTTAATCCCGGTTAATCTGGGCGCACTTTGCCAGACTAAGAGGATGGCGCGTTTAAGTTTAGGCATTGATAATATAGTTGAAATTCAGCATTTTTATGCCAGCACGAGATATTTATCATTACAATGTTAAAAATGCTCTGATTAAAGACGGGTGGACAATTACCCACGACCCCTTGGTTTTGAAGGTAGGTGCTAAGGATTTGTTTGTAGACTTGGGGGCAGAAAAACTATTGGCAGCTGAAAAGGAAGACGATAAGATAGCTGTAGAAGTTAAGAGTTTTGTGGGTGCATCCGAAATCGAAGACCTTAAAAATGCCTTAGGTCAATACATTTTGTATGCTGATGTTCTAGAAGACGTTGAACCTGACCGTAATTTATATCTAGCCATTCGCAGAATTACTTTTTTGGAATTGTTTGAAGAACCTATTGGTAAAAAGTTACTACAAAAGCGACGCCTCAAGCTCATTGTTTTTGACTCGAAAACAGAGGATATTGTGCAATGGATACCTTAAAAAAGCACTCCCAGATTGTTCAAGATGTGCTGAAACAATACACTCATCTTTCTTATGCTTACGGGGAGATTCAAAATGAAGCCGTTTTTGACCGCGAAACCAATCGTTATCTGATTGTGTCTGTAGGTTGGGGGAATGATAGACGAATTCATGGTTGTCTGATTCATGTCGATATTATTGATGGCAAAGTGTGGATTCAACGGGATGGAACAGAAGATGGGATAGCGAACGAACTGGTACAAGCTGGGATTCCCAAGGATTATATTGTTTTGGGATTTCATGAGCCTAGTGTGAGGCAATACACTGGGTATGCTGTTGCTTAGTCAGCTACAACTTCTTCGTGTTCGGTATTTATATTCTCAATGGTGAGAAACCCTTCCTGAACAAATTTAGTGGCGAGGTCAAGTTTGCCTTCGTCGGTAATCAGTCCGCCGATATCTTTGACGGCGAAGCTGTTGTCTTGGAGTAGGGTAGTCAGGGAGAGTTCGACAAAGCGGGGGAAATCCAGGGTCTTTTTGTAGAATTTGACATAAATTTTTTCGTCGTCTTTGTCCAGTGTAAATAGGATATTTTCTCGGCGGGATAGGACGGTGTTGAGATTTAGCCTACATTCCGCAGATATTTCAACAGAATTTATAGAGATAAAAATAAATGAATGAAAACACCAAATGTATGTCCAGGGATTGTTTCAGGTATTTTTCAGGTAAAATAATAGAGTCAAAGACGAAGAGGGAAAAAGCATGAAAGAGAGCCAGTCTGCTTTAAAAATCGAAAATTTAGACCATTTAGGAATAGTAGCGGGAATAATAGATGAGATAGGATTGGTGGAAGAAGTGAATAAAATAGTGGGAATAAGAAAAAAAGAAACTCTCAGCCCTGGACAAGTCATGAAAGCGATGATTTTGAATGGCTTGGGATTTTTGAGCGCCCCACTATATCTATTTGAAAACTTTTTCGTGGGAAAAGCCACCGAACACCTAATAGGAGAAGGAGTATTACCGGAACATTTGAATGATGATCGACTAGGAAGAGGATTAGATAAATACCACCGAGCGGGAATAACGAAAATATTTACAGCAGTATCCCTAAAAGCGACGCATATTTTTCAAGTAGAAATGAAAAGCGTTCATATAGATGGAAGTTCAATGTCAGTTGAAGGAGAGTATGAAACAAAGGAAAAAAGTAGTGAGAGAATTGAAGGAGAAGAGCAAGAAGTAGAAGCCGAAATGAAAGCCATAGAAATAGTTCATGGATATTCGAGAGATACGCATACCTGACCTGAAACAATTTATTATTGACATGATTGTAACTGGAGATGGAGATGTGCCATTGTATCTAAAAGTGAACTCCGGAAATGTGGATGATAAAAGTGTATTTGTAGAAAGATTAAAAGAATTTAAAAAACAGTGGACATTTTCTGGGATATACGTGGGAGATAGTGCCTTGTACACAGCAGATAATTTATCAGCGATGAGAGGAATGAAATGGATAACAAGAGTACCGTTAAGTGTGAAAGAGGCAAAAAATAAAATAGTAGAGATTGAAGAGAATGAATGGGAAGAGAGTCAAATAAAAGGATATAAAATGGCTGAGCGAGAAAGTGAATACGGCGGAATCAAACAAAGATGGGTGGTCGTAGAAAGCGAACCGAGAAAAAAAGCAAGGGTCAAACAAATAGACAAGCAGATAGAGAAACGAGAAAAAAAGGCACAAGCCAGTGTACGCAAGCTTTCCAGACAGTTGTTTGCTTGTAAAGACGACGCAGAGAAAGCGATAAAAACAGTTTCCAATTCATGGAAATATCACCAAATAAAAGAAATTGAATGTCGAGAAAAACGAGTCAAGCAACCTGGGGAAAAGAGCGAGAAAAAATTTTATCAAGTTAGCGGTCAAGTTGAGAGGCGAGAATCCGTCATCGAAGAGGATTTAGATTTCTCAAAGATCCGTTATTTTTCACCTCGAGTGTATTTGTTAAAAATCCCCAGAGGGTAGAAGCGATTGCCATGATAATGGGACTGTGCTTGTTAGTATATAATCTCGCTCAAAGGAAACTAAGGCAAGAATTAGCCGCCGCTAATGAGGCGGTGAAAAATCAGGTCAAAAAATTAACAGACCGACCGACAATGAGATGGATATTTCAAATGTTTCAAGCCGTCCATTTGGTAACTGTAGAAGGGGAGCAATACGTGAGCAATTTAACGTCAGAACGTCAACACATATTGAAACATTTAGGGAAATATTGTCGGGAATACTATTTAATTATTGAAGATGGATAAATCAGAGTAGACAAGTAATATTTTTTGGTCATTATCCGAAGTTATTCGCGAAAACAAAAAATGTTTTTGTGGTCATTATGCTGGAAAAATTATCCAAAATTTATCCATGAACTTATTTCGCCAATGTAGGTTTATAAATTTCCATCATTAATATTCCCTGTTCATCTAAAAATTAATAAAAAAGCAACAGAAACACAAGAATTGTTAGAGTCACTGATTTTGTCGAGGTAAAATTTTTATGCCTTCCTAATGCTGTCCGTCAAGATCTGCGGAATGTAGGATACAACCATCTGGTTCCCTTCACACCCGCTAACAGGTGGCGAAACCACTGAAACGGTAGCACCCCCAGCCCCAAGCGAACAGCGCCCAGCACAAGAACGGCACGGCATAGCAAGATGCGATCGCAAGCTGTCAAACTAAGAAACTTACGCAACTGCTGCATCCCGCACCTCAATCAATCCTTCTGTCGCCAACTCTTCAACCAACGCCAAGACATCGCGATCGCACTGTTCCGGTTCAACGTCATATTTTGCTAGAATCACATCCCTCACCTCGCTCACGGCTTTCGGTTCCTGAATCAGATTCCAGATACTCACACCCACAGCACTCAAGCCGTAGTACATCCCCGACTTGAGATTCAGGATCACCGTCTCTCCCGTCAAATCCGACGAGCGCTGTTCCTGACTGGCGACGATAATCGAAGACATTGACACCGTATTTTCAGAACTCATACACTTCTGCCAACTCCCAGAAACGCTATCTTTACAGCCATCCAGTAACCCAGGGCAACGTTCAGGCGATCGCACGATTCACTCTTTAATTCTTTTACCCGTGTAAAAGACAACTGCCCGTCAGTTTACAGTCTTGGGAATCTCTGTCTATTCACAAAACTTAAAAAAGCCAGACCCCTCAAATCACGAAAATTCGTTCTAACTATAATCACAATTTATGAATTGTCCTGAAACTTGCCCTCTGCCTTTTTTTGCTTAGTTTTCGGTTTTAGATTCAAGCGTAATAATCATTTCAAAACTATGAGTAGAAGGGTTGTCTTGAGTCACGGTTCCGCCGATCCCTTGCACAGAATTTAAAATAGCCAAAGCGGTTTGGGTATCAGGGGCAGGTTCTGGTGTGTCTGGGGTGGTATTTTCGATAAAATCATTCACCACAGTCATGGTTTTATCCATATCTAAATAAAAGTAACCGCTGTTAGATTCAGGTAAAGCTTCTGTTACCGTAATAAACGACTCACTTTGATCCAGAGACGGTTCAGGATTCACCAGCATTTTTTCTACTATTGGTTCGCCAATGGCGATAAACAGGGAATTTTGATCTAACCAACCATGTCCTAACCAAGTACCTTGTCCCGGAATTGTCCACTCGGTAACCAATTCTCCTTGAACCGTTCGGGGTGAAACTTGAATAGTATTTTGTTGGGCGAGGGTATCGAGTTGAGTTAACGTCGCTTGGGCGGTGGCGCGATCGCTGGTTTGAAAGACGATCACTCCACCAAAGCCGATGGGGGCGAGTATCCCTTCTGTGGAAGGAATCACGCCGATGGCAAATTCCCCATCCATCCAGCCAAAGATATCCTTATCCACATCTAAATTAATGCTATTGGCGGCACTTCTGAGGCTGTTGAGTCCTTGCTGCAATTGGGGATCGGTTTGGGCGGATTGGCTTATTGTTTCCCATCCCTGGCTAATCCCATTTCCGGTTAACAGCATCATCGTTGAAGCGGGGAATTGACTGATAATTTGACCCGGATTGGGCTGAAATTCGACTTGAATTTCCGAGGGTTCAACATTGGCGATCGTTTTCAGCCGAATTCCCACGTCATCAATTCCTACCCCCATTTTAACTGACTTAAACGCTTGCAATTGTTCTAACGTGGCGGGAGGTAAGGGCGCAACTCCTGGATTATTGGCGACCATTTCTTGCACAAAAGCGGTATAGTCAGGGATATAAAACTTAGCAACGGGGTTGAGCAGATCCATATCCTGGGAGAATAGTTTGGCAATATTCCCTTCGCTAGCCAGAGACGGTTCTCCCTTATAGCTGTCAATCGCTAATTGTACAGGTTTCAAGTCTTCAGATATGACCAAATGCTGTCTCAATACCGCTGAATAGAAGGTTCTGCCCTCGTCAATTGTCTCCACAATCGTCAACCCATTATAGTCAATCTCATCAATTTTTCCTAGTTTATCCTCAGTTTTTAACTGGTTGGCAAACTTTAACAGACTAAACTTATTTTTAATAGTAACAACTGTCAACAGATTGGAGTCGTCTACCGTTTCAGCCGAAGTCGTTGGTAAAATAGCAACCATTACATTCCCCAACCACGGTTTTAAATCTTCCTCGTAACTAATTTGGGAATCCTTCAAGGTTTCTGCTTGTAAATCTTCCAGACTCTGATTCACTAACGTTTGCAGTTCAGGCGTACCAAACTGCTGTAACTTCATCCAGGATTGAGGATCAGTGGAAATAAAGCCCGCCATTACCGCTTCATCGGGAATAACTTTAGCACTAGCGGCTGGGGTGTCGGCGACTCCCCAGAATCCTTTGGCGTAGAGATAAGCAGCGCCACCCCCTACCAAGACTAGAGTTGTGCCAATTACCAGAAACTTTTTAAATGACATTTGAAATGCCTCCTAACTTGAATAAATGTTTTCAATAAACCTGCGTTTACTGATTTATCACCCTAAATACTAGAATGTCCGACTACTTACTGTTCCCTGTTCCCTGTTCCCTGATTTAATTTTGTCCAACTACTTACAGCGCTTTGCGCTGTAATAAAGTACAGTAGATCAAAGTCCCCCTTCAGATCCCCCTCCCGTCCCCCTTCAGATCCCCCTCCCGTCCCCCTTCAGATCCCCCTCCCGTCCCCCTTCA
>CAKZMA010001467.1 GCA_937127375.1 uncultured Coleofasciculus sp.
TCTGAGGTATAGTCAAACTCAGCCGCCGTTTCCGCCGCTTCCACAAACTCAGTGTCTGAGGTATAGTCAAACTCAGCCGCCGTTCCCACTTCTTCAAGAGATTGGGACTCAGAGCTATAACTGTCAAATTCGGCAACCCAATCCTCTTCCACCAACTCAGTAGCAGGCGTCGGTGTTACAACAACTCCCGGCACTTCGATATGAGTCGGCAAACTACCAACTTGATTCACCAAAACCAGCGCTTGCGATCGCCGCCAAGCTTGAAGCGCCGCCTTAGCAATCTCTCGAACCTGATTGGGAGCAGCTTCCAGGCTTTGAACCACAGACTCACACAAGCTACTAAAAGCCTCCAGCTGTAGCATCTCGCCCAACCCCCCCAACTCTTGAGCAAGAATCGAAACCTCTTCCTCTAAGCAAGGCGCTTGGGGGTCTTCCACCACCGATTCCAACCGGGAAAGACACCCCTCCACCTCAGTTTCAAACAGTAAAGCCGCAACATTCGTACCATCTTCCGCCCCCAGCATACTGTTGGCGTCTTCCTCAACCGGATCACCCAGACGTTCATGTAGCTGATCAAAAACCGGCGTCGCTTGAGTCGAAACCCAATCCGGGTCAGCATCCGTTCCCTGGCGATTAAGAGAAAGCACGCTGGAGAGACGATCCACCGCCCCCAACAACAAGCCCTCAAGTTCAGCATCCACATTCAAGGAATTCCTCTGAACTTTCATCACTTTAAACGAATCCTCCAGACGGTGAGCCAGATGACTCAACGTCTGATACCCCATCATTCCCGCACCCCCCTTAACCGAATGAGCCGCCCGCAAAATCGAATCCATTTGCTGACTCTCAATATGGTTCCCAGCTAAACCAATAAGAGCCGATTCAATCGTGTCCAGATATTCCTGGGCTTCTTCGAGAAACTGGAGCTGAATTTCAAGTTCCTTGTCCTGTGACATGGTAGAAACATATCTTATATAAAGTACGAAGTGTGAAGTTTTTGGGTTCCTTCAGCCATTACCCTTCTGTACCAACGTTGAACGCACCCACAGATGCCTGTAATTCCTCAGCAATCCCCACAGTATCTTGGAGAGAACTAGCCACTTGACGAGTCGAATTCGACGTGCGTTCAGAAAGAGCAGCAATATCCTTCATCAACTCAGTAATCGCTTGGCTAGTTTCCGCTTGAGACACCGTAGCCGTCGAAATCGACTGCACCAACTGGTCAATCTGGCGAGACACCTCTAAAATTTGACTCAAACTCTGCTTCGCATCCTCAACCAGATGCGTCCCTTCCACCACCTGAGACGTACCCAACTCCATCGCCTCAACCACAGACGCCGTTTCTTGTTGGATATTATCCACAATCTGTTCAATCTCTCGTGTCGCCGCCGCCGAGCGAGCCGCCAATTCCCCAACTTCCTCAGCAACCACAGCAAACCCTTGACCTTCTTCCCCCGCTCGAGCCGCCTCAATCCCGGCGTTAATCGCCAATAAATTCGTTTGCAGCGCAATTTGGTTAATCAAAGACACCACCTTAGAAATCTGTTGGGACGATTCACCCAACCGCTTGACTTTCTTCGCCGTTTCTGCTACAGTCTCTCGCAAGCCCAGAATATTCTTCACCGAACGATCCATTGCCAGTCCCCCGGCTTCAGCCGTCGTTGAAGCCGTGCGAGCCACAGCCGCCGCTTGACGGGCATTATCTGCCACCTGTTGAATCGAACGAGTCATTTGCTCAACCGAATCCAGAGTGCGAGTCGTTTCCTCCGCCTGTTTCAGCGCCTCCTCCGACAATTGACGAATTGCCCCTTCATTTTCACCCAAGGACGTATTCACCTGAGTCGCCGCCGTTTTCACTTGCGTAACAATTCCCCGCAGACTTTCAATCACAGCATTAAAAAAGTCAGCAACCGTGCCAATTTCACCCACAGTCACATCCGCCCGCACCGTCAAATCCCCTCGGGCAGCCCCTTCCACATCAGAAAGCAACTCCAAAAGCTGAAGCTGAAGCGATTCCTTCTGTTGACGCTGTTCCTGAGAAGCCAACTCCGCCTCAATCCGGGCTTGTTCCCGCTGTTCCAACAGATTAGCTTGGTCAAGAGCAAAACCCACTTGAATCGCCACCTGCTTAAAGAAATTAATTTCCGCCTCCTGCCAACGGCGCGGACTAGAACATTGATGAGTCACCAACAATCCCAGTAAATTCCCCTCTGCCAGAATCGGCGCGACCAAATTCGCCTTAACCTTGAACGGTTCAAGCTGACCCAAGTAACATTGGTTCAAGTTCCCCTCATAAATGTTTTCATTGCTACTGACAAAACCGCGCTTGTACTTTTCCACATATTGGTCAGCAAAACAGGGGTCAGCAATATTGGCACCCAGAGCTTTTGGGAAGGTACGCCCCACAGATTCAGCCACGATGGTGCCTTGCCAGTTAGCATCAAACAGATACACAACCGCTCGGTCAGTGCCTAAGGTTTGGCGCACCCCTGTAATCGCCGCCTCATAGATTTCTTCAACATTGAACGACTCCCGAATATTAGACGTAATATCGTTAAGTTGCTGAGCCAGTTCAGTAGCCGTTGCTTGCTGTTCCAACAGCGCCGCTTGGTCGAGGGCAAAGCCAATTTGGTCAGCAATTTGGGAGAATAGCTCCGTTTCTGCCTCTAGCCAGATACGGGGTTTGGAACACTGGTGACCACAGAGTAAGCCATAGATTTTACCCTCTCGGATAATCGGTGCCATCATATAAGCCTTAACCGACAGTTCCGAGAGCATGGTGTACTCCCAATCATCGCGGCTTTTATCATCAAGGTTATCACCGATACGAATCTGTCCATCACTGTAGACTTCAGCGATATCCCCGTCCTTTTCTGCCGCTTTAAACGATTGTCCCCGAACTTTGCTCCAACCGGGGGCTACGGCTTCGGAAACAAATGTACCACTGTTGGCATTATCAAAGCGGAAAATCAGCACGCGATCCGTCAAAAGTGCTTCACGAACTGCCGTTACAGCCGTTTCCAGAATCTCCTCAGCTTTGAGCGACTGGCGAATCCGGGGAATAATATCATTCCACCGCTGCACTCGTTCAGCTTCAGCCGTTTTCGATGACGCCAGAGTAATACTACTTAAAGAAAGACCTACTTGAGTCGCTAACTCTTTGAGGAAATCGATTTCCGACGGTTGCCACACGCGGATATTAGCGCATTGATGAGCAACTAATAGACCAATCAGAACATCACCCGATACAATTGGCACAACCAAATTCGATTTTACCGACAGTCGGGCTAAAAGCTGGAGATGATCCGGAGAATAACCCGTTTGCTGAACATTAGATGTCGGGACAACCCGCCCTTGGCGATACTCTTCTAGAATTTTTCGAGGAATACAGGGGTCTGTAATTTTATCCATCAGCGCCCTGGGCCAACCGGGATCAACGGATTCAGCAACAATACTGCCACTCCAATCCGGTTCAAACCCATAGATGACCACCCGATCCGCATTCAGTTGTTTTTTAGCTTCCGTAACCGCCCGATCAAACAGAAACTGCTTATCCCCTCGACTCGCCGCATTCACCGTTTCAGCATAGGTTCGTAGCGCTAGGGCGGACGCTTTTTGCTCTTCCAGAAGCGTCTGAACCTGAGAAACCATGCGATTAATACTAGACCCCAAACTGGCAAGTTCATCATCTCCTGCGACATGGAGACGGGTATCCAAATCCCCTTGAGCCAGTTTCTGAACCGCGCTAGACGCCTCAAGAATGGGTTCAACCGCACGTTTAGCCAGCAACACAGCCACCACACCCGCTAACAAAGCCGTTATTCCCGTTCCCCACAGCAGGTTTGACAGCGTTTTGCTCGACTTATCTTGGGCAATTTCTTCCTTAATCGTTTGGTTAACCAAAACATAGTCAACAGTCCCAATTCCCAGAACAGGAACCACACTAAGCGTAACCGCCAAAACTGTAGCTTTAGTCGATAATGAAAGCCGCCCCCACCAGGAACCCGTTTTGGCAGACCCGTCGCTATAGGAAGCAGGAGTTGCACTGACAGGAAACGTCGGAGCCGCATTCATTTTATCCTGAAAGTCAGCACCGTACATGGAGCCATTGTCCCTCACGCTATTACTACTGATATTATCTGGAATTTGGTTATCACCATTACTGGCTGTATCGAATTTCTGAACCATGAAACAAGCACCATTGTGTGATAATAAATTGGCAATGAGATAAAAAGCCGTAACAAAAGTCCTTTTTTCCTCGCCTCCCACCAAAGCTATCTTTGCCAAGAATTCAATCGATCTCTTCTGTTTACTTATCGCTGCGCGTAACCCATAATTGCCTCAGTATCCAGAACCAATAAAATTTCTCGCTCTTGCAAGGTGCATCCGCGTAAATAGGGAACCAAATTCGATGACACTTGACCGTGCGGCGATTGAATAGAATCCGGTGTCAGACGCACCACACCTTCAACCGTTTGGACAACTAGCCCTAAAGCCCCTGAACTATTGCGGATAATGATGATGCTGTATTGCTGAACATTCGTCAGAACTTCTGGTAACCCTAACATCTTCCCCAAATCAATCACCCACAAAACGCGAGAACGCCGATTCAGCAATCCCAAAACATAAGGAGGCATATTGGGCATCGGTGTCAATCGTCCCGGTGGCAAAACAATAACTTCCTGCGCCCGACTCATTGACAAAACAGCCGATGTTTTTTCACCTAACTGAAACTTCAGATAAGTATCTCCCTGATTTTTCGTATGCAGGGTTTTTTTCGGTAAAAGAGCGAGTGTACTGGTCAGGGTAGGTAAATCCGGCATAATTTTATTTATGGGTCATTAGTCATTAGTCATGAGTTATCGGTTTTTACAATAAACAAACGACAATAGACATAAACTGTCCTACAGAGCGACTGATTTAATGGCACGTAGAATTTGTTCGCGAGTAAAGGGTTTAGTCAGGTAGGCATCAGCACCTTGTTTCATCCCCCAAAGGCGATCAATTTCCTGATTTTTAGATGAACAAATGACGATAGGAATCTTTTCCGTAACCGGATGAGTCTTCAACCTACGACATAGCTCAAAACCGCTCATCCCTGGCATAACCACATCCGTAACAATTACATCTGGCTTTTGTTCCAACACCTTATTCAGCGCTTCTTTAGCACCAATAGCATTGATAACGTTATAGCCACTTTCTCGAAGATAATGGCTCATTAATTCCAGTTCAGATAAAGTATCTTCTACAATCAAAATTGTACCCATCAACGTTGTACTCATCGTTCAGCTATCCTCATAAATTAACTCAAAAAAATCTATTCGTGATACTCCTGAACTAAGATAAGTGTTTAAACACCATCTTTAGTAATTCGGATTGGTTAAACGGTTTAGTCAAGTAGCCCGATGCCCGGACTAACTTCGCCTTAGCTCGGTCTAGAAACCCAGTATGACCCGTTACCATGATGATGGGAGTTGTCTTAAACAGCGAATGCTTCCGCAACAGAGAACATAATTCATAGCCATCTAAATTAGGCATTTCCACATCCAGCAAAATCAGGTCAGGCTTAATCCGGACAACCTGCATTAATGCCCTTACTGGGTCATTAATCATCACCACCGAGAAGCTTTTATCATCCAAAAAAGAATTAATCGCATTCAAGACCGTTGTACTATCATCAATACAAGCAATCGTGTAGGTAGTTTTCTTCTTGGCAGTAGTTTGAGTTGCACCCGCCGCGCCGCTCGTATTAGCCGATTTATTAGCTAAATTTTGGCTCTTGTTTTGAATTAACTCTAACTTAGCAGGAGTACTCGTTTGAGCCGAAGCATTAGCCGGAGTGCTAGACGCCGCATTAACGGATTCTGAAGACTGCTGGCGTCGCAATTGTTCGTGACAGCGTTCAACCAGTGTTCGTAGCTCAATGCGACAGAACTTAGGCAAATCCTCAAAATTATCTTGAGGAATTAATTGGTAAGTTCCTTCTCTAACCGGAAGCAGCGAACGAATGACTTCTTCCGCTAACTCTTCGATGAGAGTTGCGGCTTGGGCTGAGTTGAGATACTGTTGATTGACTAACCAGTTAATCGCTTGGTAATCCGGATTTTGACTCGACTGACTCTCTAAATCAGATTCAAATAGCAAGCGAACCTGAACCCGAACAGCACTGACAAGTGTCGGAATTTCACGAGAAAGCTGACGCAAATGGCGGTCAAGTCGCTCGAATGGATCAACTGAATCTGAAGCATAGATTAGTTTACCCTGTTCTAGATGGATTGACCAAGAAACAGATCCACTCGATATTTGTAAACAACCATTAGCCTGACGACTAGATAATTGTGCTAATAACGAGAGCGGGTTTAGCCTTTGGGAAGATCTATAGCTAGCCATAGAAACGGTGTTCATGTGTATCTACCTGGGTCTCATCCAATCGTCGCAACTAGAATTGTTGACTCACGCCCTTACAAAGTACTTTCCTAAGCGAGAGAATCACGTTGCCACGAGAAAGATCATTTCAAGGTTAAGAAAGAGCTTCCGGTTGCCGAAAAATACTCTTCTTGAGCAGCAATAACCAACAATTCAGGCTTATTGAATCTTTTTGCATTTTTATCCCTGTTCCCTGGCAATCCGGGCAATGGAAAAGTTTTTCTCTTCAGGGAGTAGCTGCATCCTGGAATGAATGGGTGATAAAAAAATCGCACCTAAGGGGAGCAGGCTTGACTCTTTTATTCTCTGGCTATAAAATTAGCTCACTAAGCACCAAAAAGCATTGGTCAGAGTGTCTATCAATAGTCCATAATAACATGGAGATCTGCTGGCATTGTCACGCTTAGAGAGGTTCACTTTATCTCAAATTCAAAGAGATAGAGGCTTGCCTTAAAAGCGGGAATACATCCTCTGGTAACAAAAAAATCTCCAGTTAAGGGTAGATTTACAAATCCAGCACTTCTTATTCATTATCTTAACAGAATTTTATTATAAACAAGGTAAAGCGATGATAAAATAATCGAAAAATATATAAAGAAATTATGGAAGAACTTATTTCTATCTACAGCGAGAATAATTAAAATATTGTCGAGGGTTAAGCTGGGTATTTTTTTTTGAGTAAAAACTCCAGATAATCGAGCCGTGGACACATAGCTTAGGACAAACGAACTGTGGTAGAGACGTTCCCTAGAAGTCTCGACTAAATTATGATGTGTCCTAACCGATGCCAGCGGTTGCTATAAATATTAAACTATAGTGACATACTCCTACACCAACCTGAGTACAGGTATGGTGTGGGGCTTCCGGCGAAACAAGCTAAATATTTCTCGAATTGAATTTATTCAAGTGTTTTCAAAAGCCGTTGAATTTTTGGTTGCTGCTGCCGTTTTAATGATTCCGGAAAACTTAACTCCATAGCAATTCGGTAAGTCGGTGCATTAGTAACCTGTTCCAATCGCCCTCCAGTCGGCGTTGGCACCAACTCTTCGATCATTTCCACCTGAGCCAACAAACTCTGAGGCTGAGGGGCATTTTTCTCTTGACTCACCAGTAAACCAATCAGCGGTCGAGTTTGCTGCATGGTTTCCAGGTTCAAAATATGGTGTTCATCGAATTCCAATCTTAAATCCTGAGTCCCGATTTCCATCACTCTAGCCGTATACGAATGACCTTCCCACCCATCCCAGTAAAGCTGCGCCACAGCCTGAACTTGTTTCCGTACTGTACTTTTAACACCCATCTTCTCCGCAATCGCCGGACGGAATTCCACAAAGACGCGCTTAATCGAAGTCACAATAAACTTCAGGGATTCCCAAGGATTATCCTCCTCCACACGGCTTTGGGAAAACCACTCCTTCACATCCGAAAAAATCACCAACGTCAAATCATCAATTTGAGTACGGCTAAGACTGATAAAATCAACAAAAATCTTCGCCTGAAGTTTACTCGTCGCCATCGCCCGCAGTACCCGAGCATTCAGTAACACCCGCGCCCCGTAATCTCCCACCAACTCAATCTTGACTTCATCCGGAATATTGGGCCACTCATCCAGCAGAATTTGGGCACCGGTTTCACTCACATCAATCGTCTCACCCGTCCAACTACTACCCCCACTATGAATAATCGCGGTCAACTTCCGTTGTAGACGGTGCGCCCGCCGAAGTTGGGGTTGCTCGAATGCCACCAGCACCGCTGCTAATAGCAAGAACAAATTAAAAATACACCACAACGCATTGATTAGAACTGCTTGAGTATCTTCTGGACTAAGAATTAACCAAAACGGTAAAGTAAGCAAAGATGCCGAAGCGATCGCACTGACAATCACCAGATACCGCACTGACTCAAAATCAAAGCTGCGCTTCGTCACCGAAAGCCCTTTATCCGTCACATTAAACGACCCCAGTCCAGGATTCACGACAGCCAAAAGCGTAACAATCCCCGCCTGGAATGACATCGCAAACTCAAAAATCTCATTCCAGAACGAAAAACGCACATGCTTATAAGGAATATGATTCGTCTGCATCGACAAAATAATGTGAGGCAGCGCATAACATAGAGTTTCTAGCCCCAAACCTTTAACCGAATTAATCCCAAACAACAAAAACAGCGGCGGCGCCAGAGCATACATCAGACGGGGATAGCCATAGAAAAAATGCGATGTCGCACTGAAATAACAAATCCGCTGAGGAATCGTCAAATTCAGTTTCGGGTTAATCAGCGGATTCTCCAAGCGCAGAATCTGAGCCATACCCCGCGCCCAACGCACTTGTTGACCCACATAAGCCGAAAACTTCTCCGGCGCTAAACCCGCGACCATAATCTTGTCATAATAGAAAGACTTATACCCCAACGAATGCAACCGGAAAGCCGTGTGACAGTCCTCCGTCACCGTTTCCGTCGCAATCCCACCGATTTGCAGCGCATACTCTTTGCGAATTACCGCCGCCGAACCACAAAAGAACGCCGCATTCCAAAAATCATTCCCCTTTTGCAGTACCTTATAAAACAACTCATTCCCCACCGGAATCTTACCCTTAGTTAACAAATTCCGCTCAAACGGGTCAGGGTTAAAGAACCAGTGAGGCGTCTGGACAAAAGCCACTTGGGGATCAAAAAAGAAGCCAACCGTATGCTTCAAAAATTGTTTGACGGGCATGTGGTCACAATCAAGAATTAACACCAAATCGCCCGTTGTCCGGCGAAACGCCGTATTAATATTCCCAGCTTTAGCATGGTCATTATTATCCCGCGTCAACATAATTGCGCCCAGTTCCTCACAGGTTTTGCGTAACTCAGCGCGACGGGCTTTATACTTTTCGGCTCTACCATCATCTAAAACATACACCTTTTTTTTGTCCGCAGGATAATCAATAGCGAGAGCGCACAGCGTCGTTTTGCGGACAATTTCCACATCTTCGTTATACGTCGGAATATAAATATCAACCTTGGGCCACTGTTCTTCAGGATACAGGGAAAGGTCAACAGGTTGGCGGTCTTTAATTTTGAGCGTTTGAAAATAGGCAAGAACAAGAGTCAGAATAGCGTAAAGTTCCGCCACAAATAACAATAAACTGAATATGCCATTGAGCCAGTCATCCAGATTCAGGGTATAGTTAACGCGGTAATAGAGATAGCGCACCGTGGTGACTAGACTCAGTAACACTAAAAATAAGTGAATATACTCACTCTTTTTTTTAGTAGGCTTTTGTCCTTCCATCTGTAGGGCAAGACGACCCACCGCCAGCAGCAGGGCAGTAACCAAGGCTTGTTGCCAGATTGCCGGACGAGCGGTGATTAAGGGATGTAGCAATAACACCAGTGACCCAATTAGTAAGAGGATCTGATTGTTAGAAAGCCACTGAAAAAATTGGTCAAAGGCGTGCGGTAGGTGGTCTACCAACCAATGGGTTAATTGTTCACGCTTTTGTGGCGAAATCCAAAAGCGTGTACGACTGAGCTTGGACTTACTTTTTGAGGATGGACTCGTCATTGGGAGTTAGTCATTGGTCATTGGTTATGGGAAATTAGTTATTGGTTATTAATTAGTCATGGACAAACAACAAAGGACAAATGACAAATGACAAACCATCATTTCTCCTGACCAGCAACCCGCTTAAGATAGAGCTGGACAAGGGCGTAAAGGATCAGCGTTGCTGCCACCAAAGCGGGTCCCAACAGGAACCAACTTGTACCCAACAGTCGGAGAACTCGGTTAGGCAGCGGCGTTTTTTCCACGCTTACAAGCGGTTGTTGCTTGAAAAAATCAAGGTTGTAAGCATTTGGACTATAAGCATCAGCGCCTTGTTCATTGGCACTAATCAGGACAGTATCATCCTGAATTTGGAAGAATAAAGGATCGTTGTGCAACAAATCCTGCACTTGTTCAAGACCTTTTTCAGTTTGAGCAGCAAGAGCCAGTAGCACCCGTTCGTCATTCCAAGGAGACATAATTTCCTTGACAACGCCATCATTATCAGGAGACGCCTGAATCTCGCTTTCGTCTAACTGGCGCGTCAGGGTGTCCCTCAGTTCAAAGCCACCTGCTGTAAAAACCTCTGGGAAAGGAAAATCCTTTTCGATGCCAACCCCTACTAGATGGTATTCTTCACGCACCTCTTGTGGCAACATATCAGCAGTATAAACGTTGAATTGAACCGATTCTGCCTTAGTCAATCGTCCCAATCTGGCACTAAATTCCAACGCCGTCATCACATCGCTGGGTGAGGGCGTCTTGGGCAGAACCATTGCCATCTGGGACAAATCCTGAGGTGCGGCAAAGGGATAACCCAAGGTGACCAGTTTTAGGTCAGGGAGTTGAACCGCCGTTGTCCGGTTCAGTTTAAAACTGGTATCGTTATGCAACGTACCCCAAAGCTGTTGGTCAGTGACCTTGCTACAGGAACGCCGTTCCCGCGCATCCAGACGGAAATCGACCTGGATTTTTGAGGTCGGTTTGATTCGGTCTCCCGGCAAGTCAATTTTCAGGGTCTCGCGAGTGCCACCATTGATAGACGTGAGCCGTTTGCCAATCAGGGCGACATCATCGAGCTTCACTTCCACTAAGGACGTTTTGGCATTAATTTGCGGTCCATAGCTGTAAACCAGAGTCATGGAGTTCCCTGACCCAAATCGGTCATCGGGTAAAGCCCGAAAGTCAAATTCAATCGGTGGTGAATCCGAACCCCGAACCGTTATATCTTCAAAAGGCTGACCGCTGCGATTTGTCAGGTCAGACAGTTCAAATTCCTCTGCCAGGGGCAAATAACCGGGCCAATCACGGGGCGGCGGGGTAGGCACAGCATCCAGGTCTTTAACTAAAACAGTTTGACCTGTACCAATCTTTTGGTCTTTGGACTGCACCAAAAACTGGATGGCTTTCTTCACCCCTTCTTCACCATTACCCGTTGCCACTAGCACCGGGGCGACATCTTCTGGGGTAGTTGTCAGCATCAATACCCCAACATCAGGCGGTAACGCTTTCTCCTTTTCATCCAGAATTTGATTATCCTTGATTGGCATGGGCAAAGCCAGGGACTTCAAGGCGCTTTGCTGTTCTGGAGTGCCAATAATCACCAATTGCTCAGTTAACGTTACATCGTCAACCGTTTTAACCAGGCGAGTATTCAGGCGGCGGTAATCAGCAATCCGACCTAAAGAAGCTTGGAAGCGACTGGTTGCCGTAAGCCACGCCTGGTCTACTTTAGACGGTAAAAGGTAAGTAATCTGATTGGGTTCTAAACTGAGTTCGTCAAAGATGGGGTAGGGATAGCGATTAAAGTCTAGGGCAATCGGTTGGGGTTCGTAGTCAAAGGTGATTTTAGAATCGGGCAGAATCTCTGTCCATAGGGAAGGGTCATAAGGGTCTTGGGTACAAGTGGGAGAATTATTTTGTAGCGCGGCAATGGTAATTTGGTTATAGTTCTGGAGTTGTGATAGCGGCACATCAAATACCGCATTGCCAATTTCGCCTTCCTCTTGGCTGAGTGGAATACTGCCAATGGTCGCCCCGTTAATCATCACAGTCAGATTAGAGCGAGTAGCATAGAGAGCCGGGGAATGGCGATAGCGGATTAGAGCTTTGACGGATTTGATCTTCCATTGGCGGGGACGGGTAAATCCCAGCCGTGCTTCGTCATAGATACCCCGCAAGCTGAAGCGAGAGCCGACGACGGGGCTACGGTTGAATTCTAAAACATAAGGGTCACCTTGGGGCGCTGCCTTAACCTGTGGCCCTTTAGGGGGCGGTGATGGTAGAGCAAACTCTTGGCTGGAGCGTTCTTTCTTCTCATCAATCGCGCCTTCCCGATACGTCTCAGTCGAGGGGGTGATGGCGGGGGAAGCTGGGGCATTACTCTGAGCCTGAGCCAAGGTGGTGGTCAAGGCAAGGGGAAGCGTGAAGCCGAGTAATAACAGTAGGATTAGAGATTTTCGCTGAAAGCGGTTTATTGTTGTCGAAGGGAATTTGGGTTGAGTAAAGCGACGATTGTGTCGGTGTGAATTTCGATTACTCAAAGGTAGATGGTAGAGTGCCTTACGAAGAAAGCGTTTCATTAGTTGGAGTCTTGAGTCTTGTGATCAAATGCCGCGTTATCTAATTCGGCAAGAAGACCCTCACTTTTAGTGATGGGATGAATTGCCAGAGATGCTATAATCAAAATGGTTTGAATCCCCTCGGTGGGCGGTAGTGAAGGGCTTTTTAAGCGGCACCCTAGAACCGGAAAGTCTGCAAAAGTGGCAAAAAAGTTGGGTAGCGAAAACCAAGTAAAACATAGCGCAGTAAGTCTTCAACAAGGCTGAATGAATAAGAAAGAAACTTGGGAGTAATCCCCGTACCGTGGGGCGCACGGAAACGGTCGGTGAAAATCCGATAACGCTTGGAGAGTGAACCACCAGTGGGTACTAGATAACAAGTGATATTCTAGTAAGCTCGGTTCAGACATAATCGTGTAAGACCTTAGTAGGGGTAACCCAAAAGGGCAGTGATTAGCTCAAGAATCCCTCGCTTTTAGCGACGGGAGCGTCAAGAAATGCCACCCCGTTTTTCGCAATGTCCCCAGGTTAAATGCTCAGCCCACACTGTACCCGAAGGGTTAGTGTGCGGTAGTTGACGCTGAGTGAGGACTTCAACTACTTGATACAGAACTTCTACAGGTCAATCCGGAGTTGGATTGACACTCTGGCTCCCTATGAAGAAAGAATCCCCGCCGTTGCTAGCCCTAAAAGTGCGGGGAGTGTCAACATGTTCGCGAGAGTTTCGGTCATTCCAAAGCATCGGACAAAAGCTCAGATACCTCCCCCTGCAAATTCTGGCGATTATCGTCATAAATCATCAGAGTTTCCAGCTTGACATGGCGACTCAACCCCTGGACTTTGCGGACATCCCCCGTAATATCTAAAGCATGGGTAATACTGGAATGTCGGATGCGGTGAGGACTCATCTGTTTACTTATCCCTGCCTTTTTGCAATAAAGACAAACCAATTGCCGCAGTGCCTCACCCGTTAAGCGGTTGCCGCGTTTGTTATAACTTACTGCCACAAATAAAGGCGCGTTAGGGTCAACGCCATTTCGCTCATTTAACCAAGCCAGGATTGCTTGTGTCGTCGCTTCTGAGATACTAATAACCTCTCGTGAGGCTTGACCTTTACCCAGGATAGCCAGCGTCTTATTGTTTGGCTCAAAATCCTTAACATCAAGATTCACGACCTCACTACGCCTTAGCGCATTAGACCAGAGCAGGTGTAGGATAGCATAATCTCTCAATCCTTTTTTGGTCGAGCGATCGCACTCCATCAAAACCCGCTTAAACGCCTTGATATCAATACCCGTAGTATCCCGATAGGCTCGATTTCTTTCCCCCTCGATATCTTCCAGGCTATAGCTACAGCGTCCTATCTTCCGGGCAAACTTCACCAAAGACTTAACCGCCGCCAATCGCCTATTGACGGTTGCTGGCATCAACCCCTGCTCTAACAGAAAAGCCTTATATTTAAGCACCAAAGACACAGCCGCAAACCTATCCAAGGATAAAAACTCAACGACAATCTGTGGTGTTGGTTCGGGGGTATTAGCTACTACAAAAAAGAAGTTTCTCAAGTCTTTTTCATAAGCCGCCCGTGTTTGGGGAGATCGCTTGTCTTGTAGTAGCATAAAGATTAAATCATCTTGGGATTGAGACAGCCAGGAATCATTAATCGATGTTGAAAGGGAACCGTCCATTACTGACGTGACATCCTCCTGCACACTTATCTCCCGATTAGCTAGCTTGCGGTTGTAGGAATCAAAATTTTCGCAAGATGTTACGCTCATCAGGGTTTGTCCAAGAATTTAGCTTGTTCGACGACTATAAATATTTTTACTGACTTTTTACAATTCAGAGTATCAGATTTCATCACAACTATACCCAATTCGCCGCGTTTGACTTTTCTATCATAAACACCAAAAAGCGCCCCCCCGTTATGGGAGAGCGCTTTTTGGGTTTTATTCAGTTGACGCTTCGACTTCGCTCACCGTCAACACCGAGCGAAGCCGAGGTGTTGAGGTGACGCGATAATCGCATCTGTGGGATGTTAGTCGCGCCGCCTGCTTTCTTTTAATGATTAGCCGTTGATGCTAGGAGCAGTCAGAGCTACTGGGGTGGTTTCACCAGCCGCCAAGTCTAAGGGGAAGTTGTGAGCATTGCGCTCGTGCATGACTTCAAAACCTAAGTTGGCGCGGTTGAGTACGTCTGCCCAGGTGTTGACTACAC
>CAKZMA010001468.1 GCA_937127375.1 uncultured Coleofasciculus sp.
GCTTTTTGTTCCATGGGGGAGACCAAAGGATGCTTCGCTTTTGGTTCCATGGGGGGAACCAGAAATTAATCAAAGTCCCCCTTTTGAAGGGGGATTTAGGGGGATCTAAACTTTGAGCGCTAGTTATACAAAGTCTTAAGTTGACACCAATGGACAGTGCAGTACCCCTACAGGTAGGTGATGTGACTTGATCATCAAATTGGCTAGTGGATACCAATAATCCTCTCTGGTACTTAGGAATTGATTTCGGCACCACGGGGCTGTCGGCTGTGGTGTTGAACAAAAACACAGGTCAGCACTACCCTTTATATTGGCAACAGGAATCGTCAACCAACAATCATGATTCAGGCGATCGCGTATTTCGCTTACCGACACAAACCTCCGCGAGTCCTACCTTGGCAAAAGCACCAGGAATAACGGTGTCCACGGTGAAACCCTATTTACCGTTGGCAATTCCTTACTATTGCCCAGAACGTCGTCAGTGGGAACCAATGTTAGCGTTACCAGATGGACAGGTTCCTCTATATTGGGTGCGGCGATCCTTACAGGCAATGTTAGCCACTTTAACCCCAGAGACTGTTCGCACCAAGGTGTTATTGCAGGTGGGGGCGATGGGTCTAGAATCAGACGTACTAGCAGACGCTTTGGCACAACTGGCAGGTGTTATTGTCAGTTATCCAACCGATTGGGGCGATACCTACCAGATTAATGTTCGGGAAGCAGTATTGGCTGCCAAGTTAGTCAAGGAATCTCAACAAATTGTCTTCTTAGAAGATGCGATCGCGTCCCTCTTAGCCGCTTTTCCCACGTCTGAACCCGCCTCTCCCACCGTAACCCCTCAATCCTCCACACTTGGACGTGGCTGGACCTTGGTGATCGATAGTGGCGCAACCACCACGGAATTGGCATTAGTGGATTTGCCTTACAATCCCCGTCAATTAACTTACGCCGACTTTCAACTTCAGAGTTGGTCTTATGCAGGTCAGGCGATTGATCAAGATATTATATGGCAGCTACTCTACCCTCAGATGTCTGAGGCGCAATTAGCACAACTGAATCTTAGCCAGGATTTAGAACCCCCCTTACCCGGTCAACCTGACCCCAAAAGACGCGATCGCGCTTTATTCGAGTTACAGCATTCGGTGTTAGGACAGGCGCTACTGAAAGCGGCTGAATATTTGAAGCTGATTTTGCCACACAAAACCGAATTTACCCTGGAATTGGGTGCCTATCGATGGACGGTGCAGCAAAAAGACTTCAACAGTGCCATTATCACACCGTTTATTGAACAACTCAACCAACAGCTTAACCGATTGCTGATTCAAGCAGGACTTTCCCAACAGGCGATCAGTCAAGCTATCTGTACGGGAGGAAGCGCTAAGTCAAACAGGGTGAAGCAGTGGCTTCAAGACAAACTACCTAACGCTACACTGATCCAGGATACTGTATCGTCCCCGCCTTGGGTCGCTACTGGACTGGCGAGGTTATCCCTGTATCCCCATGTCTTTAATCGCTTTCAGCAGCAATACAGTGACTACTTTCTGCTATTAGAACTGCTTAAGGCGTTTCCCCCGACAGAAAAGGAATCAGAGATTCGGGATTACACTTTGGCAGAAATTAAGCAACGCTTAGAACGTCAAGGTCTCAACACAGTCGCCTGTGATGAACGTTTAATCAGGTTTTTGGACGGTGAGTTACCGTCAGGATTGATCCCAACTCGCGATCGCCTACAGGGGTTCTCTCCAGCTTCTCCCCAAGATTTCCCTTATGGGGATCTAGCTGATGCCAAACTGTTTTCACCCGTAGGCGATCGGCTTTATCGTCCCAATTTCCAACAACACGAGCGTCTACGTCAATACCTTAAACTGATTGTATCGAGTCTGTCTCAAACGTTTGATGAGCCTTTAATTATTAATTTTAATCATTGCTATAAATAAAAGCTATCAACATACTTTAGAGACGTTGCATATAGCGTTTTCTGATGAGACCTAGATAAAATCCTGACAAAATAGCGAGCGAGACGCTCGCACTACAACTATTACCTGTTCCCTGTAACACACCGAGCGAAGTCGAGGTGTTCCCGATTCCCTATCATCACCCCAATACTTATTCACTAACCTCTAAATCAGTTTTGAAATAGCAACCCTTACTGGCTAAGCGTTTCAGCCCCATTTATTTTCACGCCTCATTTAAACGGGCTATGACTCTATAATCTACATCTTAGGATAGATGCCAAAGGTATAGCAATAGACACATCGATTAGGACGTTCGGCACCATTGTAGAGACGCGCCATGGCGCGTCTCTACTCAGACCCTAGATCGCGCTTTCAGCTTTGATTAGAAATTGTGAGATTGGGTAATCCTCGTTCATCTCAATCCATGATCTTCATCATATCTTCATAAAAACTGCGTTCAGTCCCTATAAAATTGTAAAGAATTCGTGAAGTGTATCCAACGGACTATTTTTTTTTCGCAAACCTCTCAATAATATAGAACATGATAATCGGCTAAATAACTTACAACTTGTAATACAACTGAGTTGACACTGTGTTTACTACATCAAACTGTTCCACACCCTTACCGGGTGATCCCCCCCAGCTCCAAAGTTTCTCTCGGTTAATTGTGCAGCATCGGTCGGCAACCTGTAAAATTAAACGTCTCATTGATATTCTGGGAGCTGTGGTTGGCTTGTTTTTGACGGCAATTCTCGCCATACCAATTGTGATCGCGATCCAGATTGACGATCCGGGTCCTATTTTCTATCGTCAACTTCGCTGTGGTTTAAGAGGTAAACCCTTTCGCATTTTGAAATTTCGTTCAATGGTTGTAGATGCTGATCGCAGGCAACATTTGGTGCAAAATCAGGCAAAAGGTCATATCTTTAAAAATACCAACGACCCTCGCATCACTTGTATAGGTCGGTTTTTGCGGCGCACCAGCTTGGATGAATTGCCTCAATTTTGGAACGTGCTTAACGGTGAGATGAGCTTAGTCGGGACTCGTCCGCCCACCCTGAATGAAGTACAACACTACAAGCCGCATCATTGGCAACGATTGAGAACTAAGCCAGGAATGACTGGAGAATGGCAAGTCCATGGTCGCTCTAGTGTGATTGATTTTGAAGATATTGTGTCGATGGATCTGGCTTATCAGCGCAAGTGGTCTCTTGTCTATGATTTCCAGCTCATCCTGAAAACGATTGCTGTAGTCATGAAGAAGCAAGGAGCCTATTAAGCCAATGTGTATCTCAATTTAATTTCCTATACCCGAAAAAATTCTTTATCATTTTTCACTCCTTAATATTTAAACAACATCCAGCAATTGTAGGGGCGGGTTTAGGGACTAAGGTCAGCTATTGTTGAAATAACGGAACAACAAAACCCGCCCTCCTCACCACTAACGGAACAACGGAACAACAAA
>CAKZMA010001469.1 GCA_937127375.1 uncultured Coleofasciculus sp.
TTCTAGATACGTCATAGTGTTTGTTGTTTGTCATTGGTCTTATGTCATTGGTCATTGGTAACTCGATGACGATTTACGCTGTCAGCATTCTTTCTCTAAGAGTATTAAACTGGGGCTGAATTAGTTTTTGCTGAGAATTGGTTAAAGTTTATCAAGTTTTGAGTTCTTGCTGTCGCTATAACGGATTTAGCTCAAGTCTATTAAGTTGAATGGTACTGACTTAAGGCTGGTGGGCAATGCCCACCCTACGGTATATCCAGCGTTTTGCCAATCTTCACGCGGTTGCCATAGCTTCCTCGGTGTCAGGAAGAGGGGGACGCAGACACAGATAGACTAGCGAACCAATTAACGGTACCAGTGCAACTGCCCAAAATAGGGTGGGATTATTTAAGCCGCGTCGTGCCATATCATCACCCACCAGTGCCGGGAAAAGCAAGCACAATAGGCAAAAGTCCAGGCTCATCACATGGATAAAACGACTGGTTTGCCACTGCTGGATAAAGTTTGCCCAATCGCCGTTAAGTATACCAAAGCCTAAGAGTGCTACAGTGCCGAGGGTGAGAATAACACCTAACCAACGGGAATCGAGAATACTCAAGAAGATATTTTTTGAGCCAGGAAATTCAGGATTGGGTTGACGTAAGGCGAGATAGGGGAGTAACGCAAACGCCCCCACACCAAAGGAGACGGCTGCAAACAGCCACGCGGGGATTTTTTGCCCTCGTCCATCGATAAACACGAAGCAGGCGTATGCTAGGGGTAGAATGCCCATGATGTTGAATAGGGCAATAATTAGGGGAGTGAAGTGCCCCAACTTGCTTCGCTGAAGTTGGGGCTTCCAACTCAACTAGGCAAGGACGGTTTTATTCGTCTTCGGAGTTTCCCGTCTCATCCGCCGATGCCTCCAAAAGTTACCTCTCATTGGTCTTACAAGGGCGTCCACAGGCAGTTGCCCGCCTCCCGCAGGCAAAATATTTTGTTAGTCCGCTTGGATGAGAGCGGTTTGTGGTTAGTGTTCTAACCGAATAATGCCTATTGGCATCTTGCGCTATTCTTTTCTGGACGCTTACAAGCGAACGGTGGTCGAGTTCATTAACGCGCAAGGACTACATCTCTATCACACCTAGCCCAGCCATCTTTAGCCCATGCCCTACCATGTAGACCTAGGTGAGCTATTCTCATTGTACTACAAAAGTTTGGCGGTTAGGACAATTTGGAAATCTCCGTACCTCCGATTTCCCCCTGTCCATCCTCACCTTGCTATCGCTGAAGGTGAGGACTTCCGCGACTACGTTAATCCCATCCCAGTTACCTGTGGAAAGATTGGTAATCAGGTCAAAGGTGTCGGGTTGCTGGGGAGGCGCAAACAGAAAGGCATAAGCGAGAAAGCCAACCCAGAGTATCCAAAAACCAAGTTGTCTGAACATAAGTCATGATTGGGAGTGCAAGTCCACCGGGTGTCCTGTGCATTATCGCACGAATCGATTGGGGCGATTGGCGTTTTTGCGATCGCGCCTGGGCATTTTTGGGTTAAAAAGGATAATCATCGGTAATTACGACAACAACACCAGAGTCATGCTAACCAGGGAATTCACCGTGCGGCTGAAACTGCAATTCTTGCTTTTATGGCAGAAAATTCGACTCTTTGCTCGATATAGACAGGCGTTTTACCTGAAACTGATTGGGCTGGAGTTGCTTTGTTTTCCCAGCCGCGTGTTGGGTAAACGGATCAGTTCGCGATCGCTAACCTGGAAGTGAGCATTCTCTTAGGGGGGGATTCGTTACGCTTGAAAGGAGCGAATTAAGATCCCCGACTTCTTCAAGAAGTCGGGGATCGGGTAGTAGTCTAGACGATATGACCACCGATACCTATGACATCGACAACAGCCAAACGCTTCACGCTTGAGGACTATCACCGTTTAGCAGAGTTGGGATTTTTCACCGAAGATGACCGAGTGGAATTAATTCGTGGGGAAATCATGCAGATGGCGGCGAAAGGTACAGCCCATACTAATTGTTGTCGAGATTTACTCGAAGAATTGGCGGGATTGGTTATAGGTCGAGCTAAGTTACAATGTCAAGATCCGATTATTTTGTCATCCAATAGCGAACCAGAACCCGATTTTGCTATTTTACGGAAACGAGCGGATAATTATCGCTTTTCGCTACCCCAACCTGAAGATGAAGTTATGTAAAGAGTTATCCAACCCTTACAGAAACATAGCTTATATTGGCGCTTCGTGAGGATGACGAATGACAAATGACAAATGACAAATGACGAATATGCTGAATATTCCCTCCGTCCTAGCACAAGAGCTTTCCCTCTCCGCCAATCAGGTGGAAAATACCCTGTCTCTTTTAGCCGAGGGAGCCACGATTCCCTTTATTTCCCGTTATCGGAAAGAACGCACTGGTTCTCTGGATGAAGTCCAAATTCGCGCGATCGCAGAACGCTACGCCTACCTGAGTGAACTCGAAGAACGCAAAGCCACAATTCTGGAGGCGATCGCGTCTCAAGGGAAACTGACGGATGAACTGAAGGCGAAAATTGAGTCCTGTTTCCAGAAAAATGAGTTAGAAGACCTTTACCTCCCTTATCGCCCCAAGCGCCGCACTAGAGCCACCGTTGCGCGAGAAAAAGGGTTGGAACCTCTGGCTGAATTTATTAAATCCCTGAATACTCCCACCGCCAAACCCGTCTCTTTAGAAGCAGAAGCCGCCAATTATATTGACGAAGAAAAGGGAGTCAAAACCGCCGCCGATGCGCTGAAAGGAGCCTCTGATATCCTCGCCGAAGAAGTCGCGGAAACTGCCGAATTCCGTGCCTACCTGCGCGACTATTTAATGAAAAATGGGCGATTTGTCTCCAAGATTAAAGACGATTACCCCGAAGGCAGTACTAAATATGAAATGTACCGCAATTTCCAAATTAAGGCAAAGGATATTGCGCCGCACAATATGCTGGCATTATTTCGGGGAGAGAGTGAGGGAATTTTAAGCCTGAATCTGGATTTTGATCAGGAGTTTGTCCAGTCGTATTTAGAATCAGAAACGATTCGCACCAAAATTCCAGAGGTGCGGAACTTCTATCGGGATCTGTTGCATGATGGCTTTAACCGCTTAATGAAAAATTCCCTAATTACGGAAGTGCGGACAGATCGTAAGGCGTATGCTGATTTTGAATCGATTAAAACCTTTGAAACTAATTTACGAGAACTCCTGCTTTCTCCCCCAGCCGGAATGAAACCCACCTTAGCCATTGATCCGGGATTGCGAACCGGATGTAAAGTGGCGGTGTTAAATGAAACGGGGAAATTTATGGAATATCAAACTATTTTTCCCCATACCGGAAAACCCACCCAAGCGGCTACCACAGTCAAAACTCTGATCGAAAAATACCAGATCGAATTAATCGCGATCGGGAATGGTACAGCATCGCGGGAAACCGATGAGTTTGTCGGGGATGTGATTAAAACCCTGGATCACAAACCAATTAGCGTGATTGTAAATGAATCGGGTGCGTCTGTCTATTCCGCCAGTGATGTAGCGCGAGAAGAATTTCCCAATCAAGATGTTACCGTGCGCGGGGCGATTAGTATTGGACGCCGTTTACAAGATCCCTTGGCGGAATTGGTGAAAATTGATCCCAAATCTATTGGTGTGGGACAATACCAGCATGATGTGGATCAAAAGTTACTGCGAAAGAAGCTGGATGACACGGTAGAAAGCTGTGTGAACTATGTGGGTGTGGATCTGAATACGGCGTCGAAAGAGTTATTAACCTTTGTGTCTGGTTTAACTCCAACCATTGCCAAAAATATCGTCACCTATCGGAATGAAAATGGCGCTTTTCCCAATCGTCGCCGTCTGCTGAAGGTAGCCAAATTAGGACCCAAAGCCTTTGAACAATCCGCCGGATTCCTGAGAATTCGCGGTGGCGATAACCCCTTAGACAATACCGCTGTGCATCCGGAGAGTTATCCAGTCGTGGAAGCGATCGCGAAAGATATTGGGGTTCCCTTGAAACAAATCCCTAAAGCCGCAGATCGGCTCAAATCTATTGATTTAAAGAAATATGTGACGGATACCGTTGGCTTACCCACACTCAAAGACATTATCCGGGAATTAGAAAAGCCGGGACGTGATCCCCGTGCTGAGTTTAAATATGCCACATTTAAGGAAGGCGTGAAGGAAATGTCTGACCTAAAAGAGGGAATGGAATTAGAAGGAATTGTCACGAATGTGGCGAATTTTGGTGCATTTGTGGATATTGGCGTACATCAGGATGGGTTGGTGCATATTTCCCAACTGGCGGATCGATTTGTGGAAGATCCCAAAGAAATTGTCAAAGTGGGACAAGTTGTTAATGTGCGGGTTCTTTCTGTGGATGAGAAGTTAAAGCGAATTGGTTTATCTATGCGGGCGGCGCAACA